>NZ_JBSICD010000117.1:0-242 GCF_058246155.1 Providencia sp. UF-183
GGAAATGTTTGCGCAGCAACAGATCGAGGAGTTGCTGCACCTCGCTTTCGCTCAGATCCATCACCGGCTCGCGGTTGGTCTTTTGGTTACACGCCAGGGTAATGGCGTTAAGCGAAAGCGGGTATTGGTCCGGCGTCGTCACCTGTTTTTCCAACAGGCAGCCGATGACCCGGGCCTCTTTGGCGTTCAATTCATATTTCATCGTTTGGCCTCAACGTGGGGGTAGCCACTCTTTATTGGTG
>NZ_JBSICD010000118.1:0-241 GCF_058246155.1 Providencia sp. UF-183
TATACTAGATCAGGCGTTGCGATTTGTATTTGGGATTAGATCGATGTCAACTCATTGGTATATATGATAAACTACGAACAAGTCATCCTCTGTCCTGGTAACTCTCCTGTGTTCCGTTCACAACAAGACCGTCTGAGGCGTCTCTTATTTTTCATATGGCTACGTTTGATATCTTCATAATTCAACTCATTTCTGCATGTAAGTATCTCCATACGATATGTGACGCAAACAAGATAAAACC
>NZ_JBSICD010000119.1:0-241 GCF_058246155.1 Providencia sp. UF-183
CTTCGTGATGCTGGGCGGTATGCTGGCCGGCCACGACGAGTGCGAAGGCACCGTGGTGGAAGAGAACGGCGAGAAATTCATGCTGTTCTACGGCATGAGCTCCGAGTCAGCGATGAAGCGCCACGTCGGCGGCGTGGCGGAGTATCGCGCGGCCGAAGGCAAAACCGTCAAGCTGCCGCTGCGAGGCGAGGTGGAGTTCACCGTGCGCGATATCCTCGGCGGCCTGCGTTCCGCCTGCACC
>NZ_JBSICD010000120.1:0-240 GCF_058246155.1 Providencia sp. UF-183
GTTTTCCACCGGATCGGATTCGTCGATCGGCGCAATGTCCACCAGGTGCAACAGCACGCGGCAACGCTCCAGGTGTTTCAGGAAGCGAATGCCCAGGCCCGCGCCTTCGGAGGCGCCCTCGATCAGCCCCGGAATGTCGGCGACCACAAAGCTCTGCTCGTGGTCCATGCGCACCACGCCCAGGCTTGGCACCAGCGTGGTAAACGGATAATCGGCCACCTTCGGCTTGGCGGCGGACAC
>NZ_JBSICD010000020.1:0-93307 GCF_058246155.1 Providencia sp. UF-183
TGGTGCGTCCGAGTAGACTCGAACTACCGACCCCCACCATGTCAAGGTGGTGCTCTAACCAACTGAGCTACGGACGCACTGAGATTAACGCGTTGAGTTAACTTGAAATGGTGCGTCCGAGTAGACTCGAACTACCGACCCCCACCATGTCAAGGTGGTGCTCTAACCAACTGAGCTACGGACGCACTGAAATTAACGTGTTGTGCTAACTAGAATGGTGCGTCCGAGTAGACTCGAACTACCGACCCCCACCATGTCAAGGTGGTGCTCTAACCAACTGAGCTACGGACGCGCTGAAAACTTCTAGGTGACAACGGGGACGAATATTAACGTTATGCCGTGAATCTGGCAAGGGGAAAATGTAATTTCGCGACAGTTTGCTCGTATTTAAAACTATCTGGTGCGAAATACATCTTCCCACACAATAAATTGCTTAAAAAACCGACGACTAGCGTGTCGAACGTAGCAGGACAACTTGCTCAGGTTGCTTATGGATCCACATAATTCGTGTGGCCATACCCACCGCAGCGGCACTTAGTCCAATAATAAAGCCTATCCAGAAACCTTTTGGTCCCATCGCTGGCCCAACATAGTCTGTTAGGGCTAAAATATAGCCAGTAGGTAAACCTAACAGCCAGTACGCCGTGAACGTAATAAAGAAGATTGAACGGGTATCTTTATAACCACGTAAAATCCCTGCGCCAATGACTTGCACGGAATCTGATAACTGATAGATAGCGGCATAAAGCATTAAACTTGATGCTAAAACAACCACTTCAGGGTTTTTGTTATACATCATTGCAATTGGTTCACGGAAAACAGCGGTAAAAATTGCCGTAATCGTTGCGACCATTAAGCCAACGGCAAGGCCTGTATAAGAAGACACTTTAGCCGCTTCGGTGGATTGCTGACCTAAGTTATAACCTACGCGAATGGTTGCAGCGATCCCCAGTGATAATGGGAACATAAACATCACTGAACTGAAGTTAAGCGCAACTTGGTGTCCAGCAACGGCAACAACGCCTAATGGTGCAACCAACAGTGCGACAACAGCAAATAATGTGACTTCGAAGAACAACGCTAAGCCAATTGGCGTACCTAACACAATAATTCGCTTTAAAATTAATGGATTTGGTGATGTGAAAGGAACAGTAGGGCGAATATCGCGCTGAGCCGAAGCTCGTTTCACATACCATCTCATCATCATGCACATAGCCCAATACACTGATGCCGTTGCCACACCACAGCCTACACCGCCAAGAGCAGGGGCACCGAAGTGACCGTAGATAAAGATATAGTTAATTGGAATATTGACCATTAAGCCCAGAAAACCAATCACCATCCCCGGCTTAGTTTTCGAAAGACCTTCACATTGGCTACGGTAGACTTGATAGAATAAATACCCCGGCGCCCCCCACATGATGGCATGTAAGAAACGAACGGATTTATCGGCAAGTTCTGGATCAATGTGTGGCATGTTGCTAATAATAAGTTGGCTATTATAAAGCAAGCACATAATACCTAAGGCTAAAAAGAGTGCGAGCCATAGACCTTGTTGAATTTGATCGCCAATTAAATTACGGCGGCCGGACCCGTTCATTTGAGCAACGATAGGGGTCAACGCCATTAGCAGTCCCTGACCAAAAAGAATAGCTGGCAGCCAGATGGAGAACCCAACTGCAACTGCGGACATCTCGATTTCACTGACGCTACCTGCCATAACCGTATCGACAAACCCCATGGCGGTTTGTGAAAACTGAGCGAGAACGATAGGAATACCGAGAGCCAACAAGCTACGCGCTTCTGTAAAATATTTCTGCACGCATACACCTTTATAATAAAAATAATGAAGAAGAAAAAACGAGAAAAATAAATGATTTAGCAATAAATCAAAGTGTTATTAAAAACCCTTTATTCTATCCATTTTATCAATGTATTCCAATAAAGATATACTGCTTATTAATGAAAGAGCACATTTGTCTCTTTGTGTATTTGATTACAGGCAGTTATTCAGTCTGTATCTCACCACTCAAATAAGATAGATCTCAAAAAATTCTTAGGTAAACTGGACTCATTAATTCACGACACAGAGAGTCATTATGTTTACAGGTATTGTTCAAGCGACCGCTCCAATTGTTGAAATTACGGAAAGAGCGAATTTTCGTACTCATGTCATGAAGTTTACCCCTGAATTACTGGTTGGTTTAGAAACGGGCGCCTCTGTTGCCCATAATGGTTGCTGTTTGACGGTCACTAAAATTGATGGTGAAAGAGTTAGCTTTGATTTAATTAAAGAAACACTCCGTCTGACTAATTTGGGTGCGCTACAAGAAGGCGATGTTGTCAATATTGAACGTGCCGCGAAATATGGTGATGAAATAGGTGGTCATGTGGTGTCTGGGCACATTATGACAACCGCCGAAATCAGTAAAATTTTCACTTCAGAAGATAATCATCAAATCTGGCTATCAATTCATGATAAAGCATTGATGAAATACATTTTACACAAAGGGTTTGTCGCGATTGATGGTATTAGCCTAACGGTTGGGGATGTTATCAATAACCGTTTTTGTGTACACCTAATCCCAGAAACGTTAGAAAGAACGACGTTGGGGCAAAAGCGTTTAGGGGATAAAATTAATATTGAGATAGACCCACAAACTCAGGCGATTGTTGATACTGTAGAGCGCGTGCTTAATCAAAAAGAGCAAGAAAAATTGTTGCAGCAGGGCAATGATTTAACAGAAGAAACTAAAGTAGATTAATAAGTTATCAATATTTTGACATTATTCAGGCTATAGCAATACTCTTTTTACTATAGCCTGAATAAAAATAATGAAATTTTAGATTTGGTAGGATAAAGGTGCTTAATCAAGTGTAAAGTTGTCAGAAATATCGAGTCAATAACACCACAGACTGCCAAAACAGCTAATTTGATTAAAACCTTGCCCTATTAGTTAGTTATTTTTCACTAAAATTAACAGAAAAACTGGCATTATCACGTTCAATCGCTTCAACTAAACGCCTAAAATGTGCGCTATTTTTGTGCATTTCAAGTGCATGGGTGCTTTCCCATTCTTCAAAAACAATATAGCCATTTTCTTTAGCCATAAGATCATACTGTATACAACCTTTCTCACGGCGGCTTAGTTTTGCTAAGTCACGAACGATTTCCCTAGTTAAATACCCATCCGTTCTTTCAGTTGTAATTTGGGCATACACAACAATACTCATTCCGTTCTCCTTATGTATTAAGAACTATCTTAATGGGTACTTGGTTTTTGTATTGTAAAAAAGCGAATAATCTGATTTTAAAAAGGCCGACGGGGTCATAGTGAAGTATCTTTTGAAATCACGGTAAAAATGAGACTGATCATAATAGCCAGTTTCAAACCAACGATAAGTGTCTTGATCTATCACCATGCTTTTTAGAACATGCTCTAAACGGCAATTGATCTGGTAGCGTTTAGGCGTAATGCCATACTCTTTTAAAAATTCCTTTTGAATGATGCGCAGATGTAAACCTGTCTCATCAGCAATGTCGGTGATTTTTTTTGTAGGATTACGATAGAGCAACTCAATGATGTCATCAGTAAAATGTGGCTTTTTGCTGGCTTTAGTTTGGGTAAAGCAATCTAACAATTCCTTAAAAGAGGAATTCGCGAGCGCTTCAAACCAGTTATCTTGCCAGATTTCACCGAGGGCAATGGGCCTATCCGTATAATTGAATATACGTTGGGGTAATAAAAAACGTAAGGCATCATGGCGGATACGCAGTACCATGGTTTTTGCATGGTTAGGGTTTGCTGTAAATGTGTTGATTCTCGGTATGATGAGTTGAAATGGGTTAGTCGTGGAGTAGCCATCGGCAGACATACAGATGGGATCTGATGAAACCCAAATCTCAGCCCCTGTCCCTGGAAATATTTTAATCGCACTGGTGAATTCTTTGATAATCAAAATAGAACTAACAAAGCCTTTCAATTCATCTGGCGGATAATATTGTTTCAACATCATACTTGAGCACTCATTATTTGATATGGCAATGATAGCGTTTTTTGACAAGAAAAATAACCATTGAAAACATGAGTTTTAGAAGATAAAAAAATAAAATGACTTTTTATTAGTGGAATACGCTTTAATTAGGTGAAAGTGGTTAGTGAATGATGCGTTAAAGCGCATTTTTAAGCAAATACTTCCTGTTACTGAATATGACAAAAGTGCCGCCAGTGCCTACAGTTAGCTTAAGAATAATATATTTGGTGAACGGTCAGTTTGTAATTAAAAACTGCGCCGCATAGCTGCGGCACAGTGTATAACGAATCTAAAGCAATTAATTTGCTTGGCAATCTGCTTGCTTCAATGTTTTTTCACATTTAACAGCACAACGTTGCATAAAGTAACCAATCGCCATTGGGATAATAGTAAAGGCCATCACACCCGTTGTTGCAAGAAGCGGGTCAAAGGCTAAAGCAGAAACTAACAAACTTGCCAAGAAACATAAGCCAAGTTGTAAGGCGTTTTGTAAGGCGGCTGCTTTACCACTTGCGCTAGGGAAGGTATTTAACGCTTTTGAAACGGCTATTGGGTACGACGCCCCGTTCATGGCAGCCATAAAGCAAAATGGAATTAAAATCATGGTTAATGATGGTGTGGTATAGATAGCCATGATGAATAAGATAGACATGCTAACCGCATAACCAATTAATAGTAGCGGGAATAAGGTTTCGGCACGTACTTTGGCTAAAACTAAACGGCAACCATAACCACCAACAATGAAAGCAAGAGTTTGGGGGATGTAGCTTAATCCAATATCCGCAGGGTTAAAGCCCATATTGCGCAGAATAAACGGCGAACCGGTTAGCCAAGCAAAAAAGCCCGCACTGCAAGAGGCATAAACTAAAACGTTGCCACTGAAGATTGGTGAGCTCAGTAATTTACCAAATGAAACTTTGGCTTGAGGCTGGTTTTCATCCTCGTGTTTTTTGACAGACACATTTTTGAGGAAAAACGTTGGTAACAGTAATAACACACCGACAGCCATCAAGATTAAAAAGATAGCTTCCCAAGTTTGGTGTTCGAGCACCCATGCTCCTAATAACGGCGCAAGTGCAGGGGAGAGCGCGACTAATGGCATGATTGATGCAAACACTTTTTGGGTGCTTGCCTCATCATAGCGGTCAATAACAAGGGCTTGCCATAAAACGGCGGCGGAGCAAACACCAACGGCTTGTAAAAAGCGTAAAGTTAATAACTGTGTTGCTGTAGTGACCCAAAAAATTGCCAAACTGCTCACAATAAAGATAGTCAGCCCAACAATTAACACTGGTTTGCGGCCAAGTTTGTCTGAAAGTGGGCCCCAAAGTAGCTGAGCAAACGCGAAGCCCGCTAAAAAGATACTGAGAGAAGCACTGATAGCCCCTTCGGTTGTGTGCAACGTGGTCTGCATTGCACCAAAAGCAGGCAGGTACATATCAATGGCTAAAAACCCCAACATGCTTAATCCAGCAAGATATAGCATAAATCCAGGGGAATTTTTTTTCGCAGTCGTCATAATTATTTACTTATCTGATATTTAAAAAAATGTTAACGGTAGTGCCATTGTATAGGCTATTTTTTTGTCTTGTGAAACGGTAATATTTGGATCTTGCCATCAAAATATTTGAAAGGAGATGCTATGTGGTCTGCTCATGCTCTTGAAGTGATTGATGCGGTTGCTCGGACGGGGAGTTTCAGTGGTGCCGCAGATGAGTTACACCGCGTGCCGTCGGCAATTAGCTATACAGTTAAACAAGTTGAAGAATGGTTGGCAGTCCCTTTGTTTGAACGGCGACACCGAGACGTTGTTTTAACCGAGGCAGGGCTGATTTTTATTAAAGAAAGCCGATCTGTTATCAAAAAAATGACAGAGACCCGTCATCAATGCCAACAAGCTGCGAATGGCTGGAGAGGTCAGTTCAGTATAGCGGTAGACTGCATCGTTAAGCCTCAACGCACCGAGCAGCTTATCCTCGATTTTTATCGTCATTTTCCTGATATTGAATTGTATATACACCCCGAGGTTTTTAATGGTGTTTGGGATGCATTAGCTGATGGTCGAGTAGATGTCGCCATTGGCGCAACACGGGCTTCACCAATTGGTGAACGTTATAGTTTTCGAGATATGGGGTTTATGTCGTGGATGTGTGTTGCAAGCCCTGACCATCCTTTAGCGAAAATAGGGCATAGCCTAACAGACGATGAAATGCGTGAGTATCCAAGTTTGTGCTTAGAAGATACATCTCGTAGCTTACCTAAACGCGATACTTGGGCGTTGGATAACCAACGGCGTTTAGTTGTCCCCTATTGGGAAAACGGCTTAGCCTGTTTAGCTAATGGGCTGTGTGTGGGGATGGTCCCTGAACATCGTGCAGCACCATTGTGTGCTGAAGGTAAATTGGTAGAATTGACACTGGCACAACCATTTCCATCAAGCCCATGCTGTTTAACATGGGTAGAGAAAAATACCTCTCCTGCGCTGAGTTGGTTATTAGATTATCTTGGTGATAATGAAACGCTCAACGCGGAGTGGTTATCAACATAAGTTGAGTTATCGGCGATAGTCAATAAATGGGCCGTCAGCAACAGAACGACGCTCAACGAGACGAGGGTGAACTTCAATAGTTTGAGCGTCTTCGCGCTTATTCACAATACGGTCTAGTAACATTGCGAACGCCATTTGACCCAAACGCTCTTTAGGTTGGTGGATTGTTGTCAATGCAGGGGTGAAATAGCGTGCGTTTCGCACATTGTCGTAACCGATGATGGAAATGTCTTGTGGAACACGCAAGCCCATTTCATCCGCGGCGCAAATAGCACCCATAGCCATGATATCACCACCACAGAAAACAGCAGTAGGGCGCTGTTTATGGCTTAAAATCTGCATCATCGCTTTATAGCCAGACTCTGGTTCAAAGTCCCCTTGAACAATCCACTCTTCTTTTAAGGTTACTTTGGCTTCTTCCATGGCTTTTTGGAAACCAGTCAGACGACCAATCCCTGTATTACGCTCAAGGGAGCCTGGGATCACACCAATGTCACGGTGACCTCTATCAATCAGGTAACGCCCTGCGAGATAGCCCCCATGGAATGAATTGTCGATAATGCTATCGGTGAAATCCCCGCGGGAAGTTCCCCAATCCATCACAACCATTGGAATATTACGATAATCTTCAAGCATCCCGATAAGTGTATCGGGGTATTCGGAACACATAACCAGCAAGCCATCGACACGTTTTTGCGCCAACATCTGTAAGTAGGCTTTTTGTTTACCAAGATTATTGTGAGAGTTACAGAGGATCAGTGTATAGCCTTTTTCGTAGCAGCTATTTTCAACGGACTCAATAACTTCTGCAAAGTAAGGGGCCTCACTTGATGTTGCTAACAAACCAATCGATTTGGTGTGGTTCACTTTTAAGCTACGGGCAACCGCACTAGGCGAATAATTGAGCGATTTGATAGCAGCCCAAACTGCCGCTTTGGTATCATCAGCCACAAAGCGCGTTTTATTAATAACATGGGATACGGTAGTGGTAGAGACGCCAGCGCGTTTCGCCACATCTTTAATCGTTGCCATGGGGGAACAAAACTCCTGACCAACTATAGGTCTCTCTAAGAATTCTAGTTAAAAAATTACCTGCATATTGATGCATAGATCCTTTGCTGGCAATAATTTAGCGATTTGTTGTCGATTTTGTCTGATCTAGCGCAAAAACGAAAGAAATAATTGATGTTATAACATGTGATATAGACACTGGTTTTGCTTTTTTGGATGTGTATACTCAGTAACCTTAATGTTTATGTGGTTATCATTAATTCAATTTTGTTAGGATGAGAGGAACTCATGGATACAGATGTTAAATATGGAATACTAGCAGCAGTGGGTTCATTAGCGATGATTATTTTCATTGCTGTACATTTATTTTAGTTGTGTTTCATCTTCATTGGGTGAATAAATAAGGGCGAGTAATAACTCGCCCTTATTCTATTGGGAAAACATATTAAATTAAGCTAAGTTCTCTTCTACGAACTTCCAGTTTACTAGCGCCCAGAAGTTTTCTAAGTATTTAGGGCGCGCATTACGGTAATCGATGTAGTAAGCGTGTTCCCAAATATCAACTGTTAAAACTGGTTTGTCGTCACCTGAAATAGGTGTTGCTGCATTGGAAGTATTGACGATTGCTAAGCTGCCATCGGCTTTCTTAACTAACCAAGTCCAACCTGCACCGAAGTTTTTGGTCGCTGCATCCGTAAATTGCGCTTTAAACTCAGCGAAAGAACCAAATGCCTTATTGATAGCATCTGCAACTTTACCTGTTGGCTCGCCACCTGCATTTGGCGCTAAGCAATTCCAATAAAAAGTATGGTTCCAAACTTGGGCAGCATTGTTAAATACGCCAGCTTCAGATGTTTTGATGATTTCTTCTAAAGATTTACCTTCAAAGTTAGTGCCTTTGATTAAGTTGTTTAAGTTAACAACGTAGGTATTGTGGTGTTTACCATAGTGGTATTCTAAGGTCTCAGCTGAAATATAAGGTTCTAAAGCATCTTTAGCATACGGTAGAGCGGGAAGTTCAAATGACATGACGTACTCCTTGATTGCTTTTGTATCAAAACATATGGGTGTTTGCTCGTAAAGTGAGCGAAATATTGTGCTTCGTTGTTTATCTACAGTTTTTTTGCCAGATGGCCTGTATGATTCTTAATATGTTAATAGTAACACGATTAACCCTATAAAGGGTAAAGGTAATCGTGTTGATAGTATGTTAACAACCAAATATTTGAATAATGTGTTATTGAAAGATAACGCCGTTAGGCGTTTTTACACATAAAAAGCGACCCTTGAAAGCTATTCAATTATATCGAGCATTTCTCGAAGAAGTTTCTCTGAAAGCATAGAACTTGCATCTGGTGGGAAATCCGTTCTCAGTGCAACATAACCTGTGAGTGCATTTTTTATAGAGGACTTAACTGAGTTTCGGTTGTGGCTAGCAAGAGTACTCGCCAGTATTTTCTCTGGGTCTAGGCCAAGTTGTTCTATGCGCCTAACTTCTCGTTGGGGCATCCCTGTACGGCGATACAACATTGGGCCAAGGATTTGCTCGCGAAAAAAAGAAATCATGCCAATTGCTTCATAGAGCTCACCACGTGCTAATTTAACGGTTGCATAATGAAGCCAAATCCATGCTCTTTCTTCAAACCAATTTGATGATTTTTCAGGCCAGTGGGGTTGTGATAATGCTAATTTCGCGTTGATGGTATTTTCTTCTCGTGCAAATAAGATGGCAGGGTTTTCAACACGATGTTCAAGCATATTCAAAGTGATAAATTTCAAATCCACATGTAAAAGCGGTGGGCCATATAAGCAAATTAGTAACCGAGGTTCTCCTACATGGTGCCCAGTGAAGGCATTAAGTAGTGAGCCGATATTACTTGCAAATTTTTGTTTATCAGATTGAATCTCATCGTAGTATTCATCTTTAATGACGAGGATAAAATCTAAATCTGAGTACTCATCAAATCCGCCATGCACAAGTGAGCCACCGCCAAGCAGTGCATCGACTCTAAAATCATGACGGATAATCGATATTAAGTGATTGATAAACGAGTAGTGAGAAGAGGGCAGCATGTCTGGAAGGCTCCTAAATTTAAAAAAGCCCTACAGAATAAGTTAACTAAGGCACTCATTGATTAAGATTAAATTAAAATTAGATAAAGTGGGTTGTAAAGGTTTTATATCAAGAGATTATGCAGGAACAATAGTAAGTAAGTATGGGATTTAGCCACGGACAACGACACTAGTTCCAGCCAATGAAGGTTCGTATTAAAAAAAGAACATTTATGAAAGCTATAGTGCTAAGTAAGTAGATAAAAGCTTTGAAAAATAGTGGCGTAATGTCCGGTTGTTGCCGATTTTTAATAATAAAAAATGCAATGAAAACAAAGAATGGAATGATTATTATCAGGGTTGTAATGGGGTTGCTGTGCATAAATTTCGTATTTTAGAAAAGTATAAGTTTATCCTTATTGGTAAGTAGCGCAAGCTCGATGTAAGGAAAACTAGGCTGATTTATTGCCATTTGAGAAGATTGACGTAAACGATAATAAAAGAAGAAGCGAAATATATTGGCGAATACGTAAAAAGGCTCGACAACTACGCCTAAAGTACAAGTAAATAGTATCTAAGTGAAAATGACGTGTTGCTGTAAAACAAGACATAGATTTATTTGACTTGAATCATAAATAAGTCACAATAGTAGCAAATCAAAAGAGGGGCAATCCCCCTCTTTTTTCATACAAATAGCCATCGACATATTTAAAACAAGATATCGTATTGCGTAGTATATTTTAGGGCTAAAAATCAACTATCTAGTTGATAAATAAAAATATACTAATCATGTTAATGTTAAGGAAGTAAAAATGACAACAATTGAAAGAATTGAGCGCCAAATTAAAGAAAACCCAATTTTATTATACATGAAGGGCTCACCAAAACTTCCGAGCTGTGGTTTTTCTGCTCAAGCGGTACAAGCCTTATCTTCATGTGGTGAGCGTTTCGCTTATGTCGATATTTTACAAAACCCAGATATTCGTGCAGAACTGCCAAAATATGCAAACTGGCCGACTTTCCCACAGTTATGGGTAGATGGTGAGCTAGTTGGCGGTTGTGACATCATTATGGAAATGTTTCAACGCGGTGAGTTGCAATCACTTATCAAAGAAACAGCTGATAAATATCGCCCAGAAGATGAAGCTAACGCATAATCTCTGATAATAAATCATAAAAAATCGCAGTAGGTAAAGGCAACGTGTTGTTTATCTACTGCGGTTTTTTTATTTATTTTTCGTCATCAATAATTGGCCAGCCACCAAGCTTCTTGAATTTATTCACGATTTCACAAAACAATAGTGCGGTACGATTAGTATCATACAATGCACCATGGGCTTGTTTACCATCAAATGGGATACCTGCACTGGCACATGCTTTAGCAAGAATTGTTTGACCAAACACTAAACCACTTAACGCTGCGGTATCGAAAGTAGCAAAAGGATGGAATGGGTTGCGTTTTAAACCTGCGCGTTCAGCTGCATTCATCACAAAGCTATGATCAAAGTTTGCATTATGAGCGACAATAATTGCGCGATTGCAATCGGTATTTTTCATACCTTTACGAACGACTTTGAAAATAGCATGTAACGCTTCATACTCACTGACGGCACCACGCAAAGGGTTTGTTGGGTCAATTCCTGTAAAAGCAAGCGCAGATGGCTCTAAATTAGCCCCTTCAAATGGTTCTACATGAAAATGCAATGTTTCATCTATGGCAAGCCAGCCATCTTTGTCCATTTTTAGTGTGATTGCTGCAATTTCAAGCAGCCCATCAGTTTTCGCGTTAAACCCACCCGTTTCAACATCAATAACAACAGGGTAGTAACCCCTAAAACGGTTTACAAGGGCGTTCGGATTGTTTTTTTCAGACATTAGGACTTTCGATTATAAAGTTTCTGATAGGCATATATTATGCCTATATCAGTAGAAATTAGCAGTGAAAATGAGAAGAAAACTTAAGCGGTGCATTGCCCGCTTAAATTTAACAATCTACCCAATTAATGGCCTAAACCTTTACTTGCGCTTTTATTTTCGATGAGTTCAATTTTATAGCCATCCGGGTCTTCAACGAAGGCAATGATTGTTGAGCCACCTTTTACAGGGCCAGCTTCCCGGGTGACATTACCACCAGCTTGGCGAATATCGTCACAGGTTTTTGCAACATCATCAACCCCTAATGCGATATGACCATAGGCATTTCCCATATCGTAATTATCAACACCCCAGTTGTAGGTTAGCTCGATGACTGCACCTTCACTTTCATCACTATACCCAACAAAAGCTAAAGAATATTTATACTCGGTATTCTCACTGGTTCTTAGCAAGCGCATACCTAATACTTTGGTATAAAAATCAATTGAGCGTTGCATATCAGTAACACGTAACATGGTATGAAGTAAGCGCATAAAAAACCTCTTGAATTTACTAAATAATACTGAATTATTTTACCTATTAATATAACGTGCCTATATTGTTAAATACAATGATCACAGTTTATTTTTTGGCCAAATAGTGGTAATACTCATTTTTCAAGAGTATATCATACATTTATGATAATTTTGCATTTGAAGGAATGACGCGATGGCAGAGCAGCTTGAATTTTTTGAGATACCGAGCCCTTGTCGAGGAATTTGCCAAACCAATGAGCAAGGTTATTGTCGTGGGTGTTTTCGTACTCGAGATGAGCGGTTTAATTGGTTAAAATTTTCGAGTACAGAAAAGCGCAATATTATTCGCTTATGTCGTCAGCGTTACTTAAGAACGATGAGTAAAAAGATAAGCCAAGAAGACGTTATTAGCACTCAACAACAACTTTTTTAATGAAGAATGAGTATAGCCATTTTTGTTTTTAATCATTTGTTTTGTAACTCATCGCAATTAATTTCAGACTAATTATTTTAAGTGCATTAATTTTATTGTTTATATTTAAATAATATTGTATTTATTTATGTTTATTATACTTGTATTGAAATGAATTAAAATTAAAATATTTTTAGGATTAACTATATTGTTTTGTTTTTAAAGGGGATTTTTTTAAATTATTTTTTTATTGTTAGAGTTAATTACTATGAGAATTAAAATAGATAGATCAGAAAGGAGAGTGGAGCTATTCTGATTAATAAGATAATTGCATTTTTTTATCTTTGTGAATGGCTTCTTTTATTCTTATATGGTTGTTTTTAACACGACACATATCTCGAAATACAAATGATAATATCACTCTAAATAGGTATTTGTAAGTTTTTACATCAATAAAAAGTTGTAAACATAAAAGGAAATTAATATATAATTTAAAAAATAATATGAGTCTGGTATATTTTTTAGACATTATAATTATATAAAAGGAGGGTAAATTGGAATCACAAATTGGGACAGAATTATCTCGTGTAGTTCGTATGTGGAGATCATTAATTGATCATCGACTAAAACCATTAAAACTTACACAAACTCATTGGGTTACATTGCATAATATTAGTCAGCTACCGCCTGAACAGTCGCAAATTCAACTTGCAAAAGCAATAGGGATTGAGCAACCTTCGCTAGTCAGAACACTCGATCAATTGGAGGAAAAAAAACTTATCTCTAGGCACACTTGTGCGAATGATAGGCGAGCAAAAAGAATTAAACTAACAGAGGAATCAGAGCCATTTATTAAAACAGTTGATCAAGTGATTAATAACACTCGCATAGAAATTTTAAGTAATATTACTCAGGAGGAACTTGACCAGTTATCACAGTTATTATTAAAGCTAGAACGAAATATTATTAGATTACAAAATGATTCATAAATTCAATATGGTTAGTTTTTATATTGAATTGAGTTATGGTTGTTTTAGGTGGTAATTATTAGGAGTGATAAGTAAATTAAAAATTAATTCCAAGAGGGATTGTTCATTAATTATATGATATCAATATGACTTTTTTGTTCACTAATAATTAAAAAATGATGTGATATAATTGGCAAATGAATTTATTTTTATTTGTCATTACCGTGGTGAATTAGAATCTGTATTGATCTAGCCTAGTATTCGTTGGGTGATTCATTATCTATCAAAGAGAACTCTGTTTTGAGTGACACAATATAGGTTCTATGACGATGATGTACGTATAGTGGGTGGCTTAAAATGGTTATACTAGAATCTAACAATTGTTATAAACATTATTAGCTAGTTAATATAAGTAATAATATAGAAATAAGTTGTCATTAAAAGTAAACGCTATTGAATAGCAAACTAGAAGAGATGTTCACCGACGGGGTTGTCGGTGAACATGCTTTAATCGTTGATACAAAAATTAACGAGGAGATACAGTAACTGTATTACCGCTATTTGCAATCATGACACGTTGGCCATTACGAAATGCGCTAGGATCTTGTTTTTGTACGACAACAATGTTTTTCCCGCTGTCTAAACGGATCTCTAATTGAACACCTTGGCTTCTGTTTAAAGCACCTTGAGCTTGTTGACCTGCGAGGCCACCAGCAATAGCACCTGCCGCGGTTGCCAGAGTATTTCCAGTACCACCACCGATGGTGTTACCTAATAAACCACCTAGTACGGCACCACCAATTGCGCCGATGACATTGCCATCTTCACCTGCTTGGATGGTCACAGGACGAGCATTCAGTACAGTACCATAGGTCACAGTCTGTACCTGTTTCGCATCATTGGCTGAAATAGTATCACCAGAAAGCGTACTGGTATTGACACAGCCAGATAACGCAGCAACTGCAACAACACCTACAAAAACTTTCTTAAGCATAATAACTCCTATGAGATTTGCTGTCTGTGGCACTAACATAGCATCGTATATTTGTTCTCACCATAAACACAACAAGTATCAAAATAATGGTATTTAAAAGCGATGGTTAGATTACCGATTCTGATTTAAATAGAGTGTAAACACTAGGTAAAATATCTCAAATTCAACAACATTTCATCGGGTAAGGCACGCTTTGTTAAATATCTACCTATAATAGTCATCTTATGATTATCTTTTAGCATCAATAGCTAAGGGGGACTCAAAAAGACTGTTTAATAACAAAGCAATATTCATGTATAGCAAATGGTTTGATTGCTAACATTATATTTAGAATTTTAAATCCATATATTAAAAAACGCCATTTTTATTTAGCTTGTAAAGGTTTTTTTGCCTTAAAAAGAAATATTTATTATTCCTGCGAAGCGGTACGAGAAATTACATCGAATTGTTGACAAAACTATCCATCAAAGCACAATCTTCATAGCAGAAATCATAAAATAAATGTGCACTCTGAAGGAACAAGAATGATGATTAAGTCAGGTCGTTACATAGGGGTTATGTCCGGAACGAGTTTAGATGGCGTTGACGTTGTTCTCGCCGCAATTAGTGATAAATTTGTTGCTGAGCAATCTAGCTTAAGTGTCACATTTCCAATCGAGCTAAAAAAAAGAATTTTAGATATTTGCCAAGGGCAAAAAACGACCTTGTCCGAAATTGGTAAAATAGACCGTGAATTAGGTTCACTTTATGCGAGCGCTATTAGTCAATTATTAGAGCAAACAGGGTTAACTGCTGAGGATATCATTGCAATAGGATGCCATGGGCAGACAGTTTGGCATGAACCCGAAGGCGAGCAGCCATTTACCATGCAACTCGGTGACAATAACCGTATTGCCGCATTAACGGGTATTACAACTGTTGGGGATTTTAGGCGACGAGATATGGCCTATGGTGGACAAGGTGCACCATTAGTACCTGCTTTTCACTTGGCTGTTTTAGGGCATCCTACAGAAAAACGAATTGTATTAAATATCGGTGGGATAGCGAATATCACAGCATTATTACCGGGCGCTTATGTGAAAGGATATGACACAGGCCCTGGAAATATGCTGATGGATACTTGGACTTGGCGCAATCAGCAAAAAGCATTTGATAACGATGGTGAATGGGCGAGTTCCGGTCATGTTGATAATGCATTACTAAAATCGATGATAAATGACCCTTACTTTAAGCGAGCGTCCCCTAAAAGTACTGGGCGTGAATATTTTAATATGCAGTGGTTAGAGTCGCACTTAGCTGCTTTCCCGTCCGTATCTGCCCAGAATGTGCAGGCGACTTTGTGTGAACTTACTGCAGCATCTATAGCTGAACAAGTTCTACTTTGTGGGGGGAGTGAGCGATTAATTGTTTGTGGTGGCGGTGCTAAAAATACATTTTTAATGCAACGTTTAGCCGCTTTATTACCGGGTATTGAGGTGGCTCCAAGCGATAAGTTTGGTCTAAGTGGCGATGATATGGAGGCTTTGGCATTTGCGTGGTTAGCTGCACGTACTGTTGCAGGGCTATCAGGGAACCTTGCTTCAGTGACTGGTGCAACAAGGGAAACTGTTTTGGGTGCGGTGTACCCTAAAAATATCGATAAAAAATAACGGCATTAAAGGATATAAAATGAATGAGATAAGTGAAGTTGACCTTGCATCTGTCCGACGTGAGTACACGAAAGGTGGGTTACGACGCAATGACTTAACACCTAATCCATTAACCCTTTTTGAGTTATGGATGAAGCAGGCGTGCGAAGCGAAGTTAAGTGACCCGACCGCCATGTCAGTTGCGACAGTAGACGAAACAGGACAACCATACCAGCGCATCGTGTTGTTAAAGCACTTTGATGATAAAGGGTTGGTGTTTTATACCAATATGGGTAGTCGAAAAGCACAACATCTTGAAAAAAATAATAAAATAAGCTTACATTTCCCTTGGTATCCACTTGAACGCCAAGTGAACTTTACGGGCGTTGCTGAGCGTTTAAACCCGATTGAAGTGGTGAAATATTTTCACAACCGGCCTAAAGATAGCCAAATTGCTGCATGGGCTTCAGCTCAATCCTCTAAAATTTCGGCTAGAGGAATTTTAGAGGGTAAATTTTTAGAGCTAAAACAAAAATTTAAAAATGGGGAAGTTCCTCTACCAAGTTTTTGGGGAGGCTATCGAGTCGTATTTAATAGTGTTGAATTTTGGCAAGGTGGTGCTCACCGTTTACATGACCGTTTTTTATACCAACGAGAAGGGGATGGCTGGAAAATTGATAGATTAGCCCCTTAGGATCATGTTTTTTAGCTGGCACTTAATTGATATGCGCTTTATGCTATAGACTCGTTTAAGAAAATTGACAAATTATACTGGCGAGTTTGCGATATTAATCAAAAACGCGTTGGTCATTCAAACTAAAATAGATAGACAAATACAACTGATGGAGTCATTGATGTCTAGCAATAACCTGATTAAACAATTGCAAGAGCGGGGCCTCGTTGCCCAGGTAACGGATGAGGATGCGTTAGCAGAGAGACTGGCGCAGGGCCCTATCTCTCTCTATTGTGGCTTCGATCCTACCGCTGATAGCTTGCACTTGGGACATCTGGTTCCCTTGCTGTGTTTAAAACGATTCCAACTAGCCGGGCACAAGCCTGTGGCGTTGGTAGGTGGCGCAACGGGCCTTATCGGCGATCCGAGTTTTAAAGCTACTGAACGTAAATTAAATACCGCAGAAACCGTTCAAGAGTGGGTAGAAAAAATCCGTAATCAAGTTTCACCGTTTTTAAGCTTCGATTGTGGTGATAACAGTGCGCGTCTTGCTAACAACTATGATTGGTTTGGCAAAATGGATGTACTGACTTTCTTACGTGATATTGGTAAACATTTCTCTGTTAATCAAATGATCAACCGCGAGTCTGTTAAGCAACGCCTTAACCGTGATGATGTTGGTATCTCTTTCACTGAGTTTGCCTATAACCTGTTACAAGGTTATGACTTTGCAAATATGAATCATGAAATGGGTGTAGAGCTACAAATTGGTGGTTCTGACCAATGGGGTAACATTACCTCAGGTATCGATTTAACACGTCGTCTTCACCAAAACCAAGTATTTGGTATGACAGTTCCGTTGATCACGAAAGCGGATGGTACTAAGTTTGGTAAAACAGAAGGTGGCGCAGTCTGGTTAGATCCGAAGAAAACTAGCCAATACAAATTCTACCAATTCTGGATTAACACTGCGGATGCTGACGTTTATCGCTTCTTGAAGTTCTTTACCTTCATGGAACTAGACGAAATTAACGCGCTAGAAGAAGAAGATAAAAATAGCGGTAAAGCACCACGTGCACAATATGTTTTAGCAGAGCAAGTGACTAAATTAGTACACGGTGAAGCGGGCTTAGCTGCCGCGAAACGTATTACTGAGAGCTTATTCTCAGGTGCAGTTTCTGATTTAACTGAAGCAGATCTTGAACAATTAGCGCAAGATGGCATGCCATGCATCACTTTAGAAGAGGGCGCAGACTTGCAACAAGCACTTGTTGATTCAGAGTTAACGCCATCTCGTGGACAGGCAAGAACTGCAATTAGCTCGAACGCAGTCTCCATCAATGGTCAAAAACAAACAGAACCAATGTATGTCTTTACTGATGCAGACCGCTTATTTGGTCGTTATACCCTTATCCGTCGCGGTAAGAAAAACGATTGCTTAATCAATTGGAAATAGCTCTGACTAACCTTTGTAATATCAGCCCGGAATTTTCCGGGCTATACTCGCGATAATTCAAGTTGGATGGGTGTTGATTGGGCTAGTTTCTCTTGTCACTAACATGTAATTTGAATTAGTTGAGTATATTTATATCAGCAATGGCTAATCACTGATTTCTCTTCATTCGATATAACAATTCTCTGGGTCCTCAATGAAAAGCGTATTATCAATTCAATCCCATGTTGTTTTCGGCCATGCAGGAAACAGTGCTGCTGCATTCCCTATGTGCCGTATGGGCGTAGATGTGTGGCCACTCAATACCGTACAATTTTCTAATCACACGCAGTATCCTCAATGGACGGGAAGTGTATTTCCTGCGCAGCATTTAACCGATATTGTTGAAGGCTTAGCTAAGATACATAAACTTGAGATATGTGATGCTGTGTTAAGTGGTTATATTGGTTCTGCAGAGCAAGGTGACGATATTCTTGCGATTGTGAAAAAAGTGAAAGCCGCCAATCCACAAGCCTTATATTTTTGCGATCCTGTGATGGGGCACCCTGAAAAAGGGTGTATTGTTGCGCCTGGTGTCTCTGAGTTTTTGTGTGAAAGAGCTTTAGCTGCGAGTGATGTGATTGCGCCAAATCTGCTTGAATTAGAAACTTTGGCTGGAAGAACAATCAAAACGGTGGAGGAGGCCATTGGTGCTGCCAGAGCGCTTTGTGACAAAGGGCCAAAGATTGTTCTTGTGAAACATTTGAGCCGTGCAGCTTATCGAGCTGATCGCTTCGAAATGATTTTAGTTACCGCAGAGCATAGCTGGCACATTAGTCGTCCATTAGTTGATTTCGGCGAAAAACAACCTGTGGGTGTTGGTGATTTAACGAGTGGTTTGATGCTAGTGAATTTATTAAAAGGTGAACCTTTAGATAAAGGCCTTGAGCATGTTGCTGCCGCAGTCTATGAAGTGATGATTAAAACAAAAGAGATGGGCGAATATGAGTTACAACTTGTCGCGGCTCAAGACCAAATGGTTAACCCAGAGCATAAGTTTTGTGCAACTCAAGTAGACTGATTTCTGGTTTATTGCTTATTGAATAGAGATAGCGCCCTTTAGATTTAGGGCGCTATGATTGAAATCTTAGATTAAACCTTCCGCTTTTAAAGCCTCTTGGACATTCGGGCGTTTTGCAATTTTAGCCATGTAATCTTGCAGGTGCGTTAAGCTTGATAAATCTAGGCCAACGTGTTTTGCCCATCCACTTACCGTAAATAAATAGGCATCCGCAACACTAAAACTGTCACCTGCAAAGAACGGCTGTTTTGCTAACACGGAATCGACATATTTGAATTTATTTAATAATGTCTTACGAACTGTTTCTTTATAGTCTTCCGGCGTTCCTGGCGTAAATAAAGGTGAGAAATTTTTATGAAGCTCAGTAGAAATAAAATTTAAAGCTTCCATTTGGTGATAGCGTTTCATTGAACCAGCAAGTGCTATTAGGTTTCTATCCGGTTTTTGGTCAGCGAGATACTGAACAATAACTGCACCTTCAGTGAGTTGCTCACCATTATCTAACACTAAAGTAGGTACTTGGCCTTTTGGGTTTATTGCTAAGAAATCTGCGCCTTTCTCTGTCTTTTTCTCTTTGATATTTACACGTTCAATCGTGAAATCTAATCCAGTTTCACGCAAAATAATATGGGGGGAAAGGGAACAAGCACCGGGAGCGTAATACAATTTCATCATAGAACTCCTAAGTTATAAAATAGGTGATAACTCGCAAATAAACATCTCTCTTGTTAAGTATATCACTACTTTCTGTTAGCAAATTGCCATCGGGTGCGAGCGTCACTATAAAACGTGAATTTAAATGAAAGTGCGAGTGAATAATGCCTTGTGGTGTAAACTTAGATATTTCAGCTAAAGATGAAGAAACTAAAGCGTTTTAAGATAGTTACCTTACCATATTAAAAACGTATTTGATAAAATCCCCCACTGACTGATGCATAAAAATGAATAATAAATTTAAATAATAAGTGAGTGAATAAATGGGGAGTATGAGTCATAAGCTCAATTTTTTAGGTCAATTAGATCAAAAACTCATGGCACATACGCCAAATAAGAGTCACGGCATTAAGCGTTTTATTTTAGAATTTTGGTTTTTTGGGCTTATCAATGCACGTTCTTGTTTATTTGCTGGTTTTTTCTTTTTAGCGCTATTTTTAGTGCCGGCTAAAGGTATTTTAGGATTACCCCGTTATGATGCTTTGCTGATTTTTGCCGTTACATTTCAAGCCTTATTAGTGTGGTCAAAATTAGAAACATGGGATGAGTTAAAAGCGATTTGTGTGTTTCATTTGGTTGGTTTTATGATGGAGTTATTTAAAACGTCAGCCACTATTGGTTCATGGCAATACCCAGACGAGGCTTTTACCAAGCTTTGGGGTGTACCACTTTTTACGGGGTTTATGTACGCAGCGGTAGGGAGTTATATCATTCAGTCATGGCGCTTTTTTAAGGTTAGAATCGAACATTACCCACCATATTGGCTGGCAACCTGTGTTGCGCTGGCGATTTATATTAATTTCTTTAGCCACCATTACATTGATGATTATCGCTGGTACTTAACCGCATTTATTTTTGGTTTGTATGCACGAAGTGTGGTGTTTTATACGCCACTTGATAAAGAGCGCAAAATGCCACTGTTGCTCGCCTTCATGTTAATCGGTTTTTTTATCTGGCTAGCCGAAAATTTTGGAACTTTTTTCGGGGTTTGGCAGTATCCCAACCAAATCGGGGCTTGGTCAATGGTTCATGCTGGGAAATGGGGAGCGTGGTCTCTGTTGGTGATAGTGACATTTACGATTGTCGTTCACCTTAAACATATTAAGGCGAACGTTACCGTTGCTCGTTAATCTATGATTACAAGTCTTGCCGCCATGCATCAATAGACAGTGGCTCGCCGAAATGACTTTCTATTAAACGGCGGGTTACATCATGGAGTGGTGCGGCAAGTACTTCAGCTGTATTGCCACGCTCCACAACTTCGCCTTTATCCATCACTAACATTTTATCGCTAATATGCTTCATCATCCCAAGGTGTTGAGTGACATAGATATAAGCGATGTCATGTTTGGCTTGTAAATCTAACATTAAGTTAATAATTTGCGAACGCATGGACATATCTAAAGATGCTAATGCCTCATCTGCAACGATAATCTCTGGTTGTAATATAAGGGCACGGGCAAGGGCAATGCGCTGTTTTTGCCCTGACGCTAACATATGAGGGTAATATTCGGCGTGATCAGCCAGCAAGCCAACTTGGCGCAAGGTTTGAATGATCCGCCTTTCTCGTTCAATACCCGTTAAATCAGTATTAAGTTTTAACGGCAATTCAAGGGTTTGTCCGATACGCTGCCGAGGGTTTAGAGAGGTGCTAGGGTCTTGGAAAATCATCCGGATGCGTTGACTACGGTAACTATAATCGCCAAAGTTGAGACGCTCTCCACCTATCATAATGTCCCCGCCGGTGGGCTCTACAACCCCAGAAAGCATGCGTGCTAACGTTGATTTTCCCGAACCATTCGCCCCAATGATTGCAAGGGTCTGGCCTGCTTGCAAATTAAAGCTAACGGGCTTCACAGCTTGCAGTTCGTGGCGATGGAACAAGCCTTCACGAAAGCGGAACGTTTTCGTTAGGTTACGGACTTCTAATAACGTTTCCATTAGGGTTGCTCCTCAGTATTGAGTGGGTAATGGCAAGCCACTAAATGGTTTTTGATATTACGCAGTTGTGGGGCTTCAATGCAGGTGCGTTGCGCATAAGGGCAACGCGGCCCAAGCCGGCAGCCAATCGGTAAGTGCTCTAAAGAAGGGATTGCACCGGGCAACGTGTTTAATCGACCTTTATGGGGAATAGGGCTTTCAAAGTCAGGGATGGAGCGGATTAAGGCTTGTGTATAAGGATGACGCGGGCGCTGTAAGATATCCTCAGGCGTCGCACTTTCCACTGTTTGCCCGCAATACAAAACATTAATTCGGTCGACTAATTTTGACATCATCTCCATATCGTGGCTGATTAACAAAATCCCCATATTATTGTTTTGATTTAATTTATCGAGTAAACGGAAAATTTGCGCTTGCGTAGTGGATTCCATGGCATTTGTGGGTTCATCCGCAATTAATAAGCGAGGTTGATTAGCGATAGCGATGGCTATCATCACTTTTTGGCATTCGCCATCGGTGAGCTCATAAGGATAGCTGCGCATGATATCTTTATGATCTTTAATACCAACTCGATGTAAAAGTTCAATCGCACGACGTTTTCGCCAGTTGAAGCGTTGCCACCAACGGCCTTTGTATGTCCAACCTGGAATGGATTGGATCAACTGCTTACCAATATCAGCCGCTGGGTCGAGGCACGATTGTGGTTCTTGGAAAATCATTGAGATATTATGACCGATTAACTTGCGGCGTTTGCGTGGGCTAAGTTTTAGTAAGTCGATGTCTTGAAAACGAAAGCGGTCAGCAGTAACACGGATATTATCTTTGGTTACGCCACAAATGGCCTTGGCTATCAAACTTTTCCCTGAACCAGATTCGCCGACTAAGCCACGAATTTCACCCTCAGAAAGCGTCATCGAGACACGGTCAACGGCTTTGACAGGGCCATTGGCAGTCATAAATTCAATGGTTAAATTACGGATGTCTAAGAGTGGCATTATTCAACCCCCGCATTGATGGCGCGGTGTAACCCATCACCTAGTAGGTTGACAAATAAGACGCTGACCATAATTGCAACGCCGGGTAAGATCACCGTCCAAGGTGCCACATAAATCAGTTCTAAGGTATCACCTAACATAGCGCCCCATTCAGAAGAAGGAAGCTGCGCCCCTAAATCTAAAAAGCCTAAAGCGGCAATATCAAGAATAGCAATAGACAGAGCACGAGTCAGTTCTGTGACTAAAATAGGGGTAATATTGGGTAAGACGGTATACCACAAAATAAAGATGTTTGAGGCGCCATCAAGGCGGGCGGCAACAATGTATTCTTTATCTAACTCATCATGTACGGCAACGTAAATTGTTCTGACCATTCGCGGTATCAATGCAAGACAAATGGCCAACATGGCATTTTCAAGGCTCGCCCCCATAAATGCGACAACAATAATCGCTAAAAGTAATGAGGGGATGGATAACAGTGTGTCGAGAATATGGTTAAAGACGGCAGATTTTAACCCTTTTGTCATCCCAGCAAGGCAACCTAGAACTAAGCCAATAACGGTAGCAATAAAGGTGACAAAGATTGCAGAGCCAAACGTGGATTTAGTCCCAATTAATAAACGGCTTAAAATGTCACGCCCAAGATCATCAGTACCGAAGAAGAAAGCAACATCACCATAATGAGACCAAGAAGGTGGGGTTAATTGGTATCCCAAAAACTGCTGATCTAAGGCATACGGTGCGAGATAAGGACCAATAAAACACAAAATAAGCAAAAATAACACGCCAAAAAAGCCAACCATTGAAACGATGTCCGATGAGAATAAATTCCATACCACCCGTGTTGGGGATGGCATTTTCTGTTCACGATAAAAATTATCTGAGGACATACCAATCCTTATGTTTTAACGGGTCCATCATCGCGCCTAAAATATCAGAAAGCACGTTGACAGTAATCACTAATGCACCAATTAGCATAACACCAGCAGAAATCGCGGAATAGTCTTCTTGGCGGATTGCAGTTACCAGCCAACGCCCAAGTCCCGGCCAGTTAAACACCAATTCAGTCACCATAGTGAGTGTTAGCATTGTCGAAAATTGTAGGCCAAGCTTGGGAATAATTGGGGGAATAGCATTATGAAAAATATGGCGACGAATAATTTTAAGGCGTGAAAGGCCACGAATTGCAGCCGCTTTGATGTAGTTTTCACTCGCGATTTCTTCAGTACTGTTTCTCACTAAGCGAATGACTTCAGTCGTTGGTGCTAACGCAAGG
This sequence comes from Providencia sp. UF-183, assembly GCF_058246155.1. Taxonomy (NCBI): domain Bacteria; kingdom Pseudomonadati; phylum Pseudomonadota; class Gammaproteobacteria; order Enterobacterales; family Morganellaceae; genus Providencia; species Providencia sp. UF-183. The sequence continues at coordinate 24,151 of NZ_JBSICD010000020.1, forward strand.
GTGAGGACAGGCAAAATCATATGCTCTAATACGTTGATTATCATATCTTTACGATAAGGTGAGTCGGAAAGCCATGCATCAACTAGCGCAAATCCTGTAACGGGTTTCAGGTTATAGAGGAGGTCAATACGGCCTGAAACAGGGAGCCAGCCAAGGTGTAATGAGAAAAACAGAGTCAGCACTAAAGCGAGAACAAATACGGGAACGGAAAAGCCCAGTAAGGCAAACACACTAATAGCAATATCTGCGGGTTTATTACGCCAAAACGCGGCAATAATGCCAAGGGGGATACCCGTTGTTAAGGCAAAAATAAACGCCAAAATACACAGTTCCATGGTGGCGGGGAAGGTGTCTTTGAGCTGCTCAGTGATTGGCTCGCCATTAATGCTGGATACGCCAAAATCAAAATGCAATAAACCGTCAAAGTAAAAAATATACGCATCAATGAGAGAGGCACCACTGAGCGGGGCATTAGGGGTGAAATAGCTTAGACTAAAACTCACCAGCGACAAAAAGAAGACGGTGACCAATAACAGCAAAAAGCGGCGTAATGAGTAAATGATCATGGTTGCGCCTCTTGTTTTTTCGGTGCAGCTTGTGGTTTTTGCTCCATTTCACGGTACACCCCTGCAAAAGATGTGTTTCCAAAGGCACTGATCACTAACCCTTTCATATCAAAACGATAAGCTTGTAAGCGCAAAGAATAAGCTAGAGGGAGAATAGGGAGTTCTTCACCTAAAATTTGCTGAGCTTGATGGTAGTAGTCAATCCGTGAGGCTAATTGCTGTGTCAGTAATGCCTTATGTAAAACGTCATCAAATGAGGGGTTACACCAGTGGCTTAAGTTGGTTTGTGAACCAATTGCCGCACAGCTGAGTAAAGGTCGGAAAAAGCTATCTGGGTCGTTGCTGTCTGTCGTCCAGCCCGCTAACGTCATATCGTGGGTTCTATCCATTAGCTGATTTTCTTGGAAACGACCTTCAACAGAACGGATATTCATGGTGATCCCGACTTGGGCTAAGTCCGCCTGAATAAGCTCCGCCATTTTTAATGGACTCGGGTTATAAGATTGTGATGCAATAGGTACCCACAAATCTAATTTTAAATTTTCTAACCCCATATCCTGTAACATTTGTTTGGAAAGCTCAGGGTTGTAATCGGTAATTTTTGCTTGATTATCATAAGCCCATGAAGCTCGTGGTAAAATAGATGCTGCTGTTTCCGCAGTGCCATAATATATCGATTGCATTAATCGTTCATTATTTATAGCGTAAGCAATTGCTTGGCGCACCTTGAGCTGATCCAGTGGTGGCTTACTGGTATTAAACGCTAAATAGGCAATATTCATCCCAGAACGCATGGAAATGCGTAAACGAGGGTCATCACGTAGGACTTTTAGCTGGCTAGCGGCAGGATACGCCAACACGTCACATTCCCCAGTGAGGAGTTTAGAAATACGCCCCGTGCCGCCTGCCCCCATATCAACCACGACTTCTTCCATACGAGGTTGGCCTTTCCAATAGTGGTCATTTCTTAGCAGGCGTACAAATTGACCAGCTTGATAATCATCTAACTTAAATGGTCCAGTACCGACAGGGCGCCAGTCAATCAATTCTTGGCGGTTAACACTTGAAAGTGAGTCTGCATATTGGGCAGAAAGAATTGGAGCGTAGTGGGTCGCTAAATGCCATAGAAACGAGGCATCAGGGGAGTTCAAACGAAATTCCACTGTGTAATTATTAATTTTGCGAATGCTCTGCACGCTACTTGCAAATTGCAGACTATCGAAGTAGGGATAACGACCACCATTAATATAATGATAGGGGTGGTTCACTTCAAACATTCGCGCAAAACTAAAAACCACATCGTCCGCATTCATATTGCGTGATGGAGTGAACCAAGGCGTCTCTTGAAATTTAACATCTTTTCTTAGGTATAACCGATAAGTTGCCCCGTTATCGAGGATTTCCCAACGCTCGGCTAACTCTGGAATAAGGCGGTAGGTAAATGGGTCGACATCCAGTAAGCGGTCATATATTTGTGCGCCAAGGGGATCAACGATAAGGCCACTACTCACTAGTTGTGGGTTAAATGTTGTTACAATACCATTCACGCAGTAAATGAATCCCTTTTGGCGGATATCCGCAGGGACCTCATTCGCTACAATGTCAGTATAACGCTCTTGGCTACTGAGCGCATTGGCAGAGGCAAATATAAGAAATAAAAACCAAAGAGTTAGTCGGCGCATAACACTGATATCGTTAACCTGAATTGACCTATTGTAGCGCAAAAAAGGGCGTTCTGGGTATAAGCAAAATTCGAGTTAGTAATTGCTCAAAAAACAGGCAAGAAAAGTAAGAATATAATTTATGAAAGTTAAATTATTAAGTTTATCATTGAAGTATGTCTTAATGAGAAAAAATCTCATTAAAAAGCTTTACAAATGACACTGATAACTATTATCATTCGCTTTGTCACTTAAGTATATACTTATGTCGACAGGCATGACATTGCTCACATTGCTTCCAGTGTTTTATTTGATAGCCAGCTTGGGTGCTGGCTTTTTTTTATCTATTTTTTAATACACAAAGTGTACTTGTTATTCTAAACCAACAAATTTTAGGTCTTCTTCAGTAACATTACCTTGCAGTGTACATAAAAAACGGACGACACCACGTTGTTCATCCTTTTCAATAATCATCATTTTTTCAGCAGCATAGGGCTCTAAGCCATAATTTTGAGCCGCGTATTCATTAAATATCCATTTATCTTTTAAATTATGCCGGATCATCGGGGCGTAAATATAGCTCTTACCAATCTTAAGAATGCTAATTTTTGTCGATGTGTGCCGGATAACTTCATCAAGACTTTGCGTTGTTTCAAAGCCCCAAAAATAATACTGCCCCCGCATACCCATGTAGGTAAAATTATCATACTTATCAAAGTTTGAATGGCTGACAAAAAAACGGTTAAAAGTGACAACACCTGTTGGGGAAAAGTTAAGATCGACTGAAAAAGGTATACTATTGTTAAGGTTAGCTTGCTTTAACGTTTCTGAAACATCCTGTAGAACAGGGTATTCATTCATTTTTTTGAAAAAGGAGGCATCACAGTAACTAAAAGTTCGCATTAATGATTCGGCATAGCTCACATTCGATATCCCTAAAAGCAACAAAGGGATAGCAAATTTATTTATTTTTTTCATAATAAGCTCCTTGTGCTATAGAAATGATATGAATATAAATATCATATAAATATATTTATCATTGTGGTGAATTATGACAATCTGTAAAAAAAGTAGATAAAACTAAAAGATGCAAATTACGTTCTTAACTGTATTGAAATTTTAATTTCAATTTTAATTAAACTGAAAAAGAAAAAATGATAAATAATTTGAATGAAATGATTTTCCATTACCAGCATAGTCGATGTGGTATTTTTTCTTTTTATTGATATTCATCGGGAATTTAACTTTGGTCAAATTATTTTTTCTGTTAATTGATATGAATATAATATTTTTATTTAAGCTTTATGTTATTGGAAATAGTCATTATTAGGGGGAGTGTTTGGCTAATAAATTGTTATTATGAGGAAATACTTAATTATTTTAATTTATACAATAATGACATTGAAATATTTAGTAAGAAAAAAGACCTTTAAAAAACAAACAGTGGACAAGCAATGAATTAATAGCCTAAGTAATATCGATTAACATTGCTTAAATTAGATTAGGTTTATCAATTTTCTATTTTGATTTGATACTTTTTCATTAACCCGCGCAATTGATCGTAACTTAGAGATAGGGACTGGGCTGCCTTTCGCTGATTGTAATGGTTCTGCGCAAGCGCTTGTTCAAGTAGCTGTTTTTCAATATCTTGTTGCCATAATCGCAAATTACAAGGTAGCGTGGGTAAAACACTTGATGAATAAGGAACTTCCGTTTTTTTTGTCGTAACCTCATGTAACTCAGCAAGTCTTTCACCAAATGGGTCAAACACAATGGTATTAACAGGATTCGCTTGATCGCCATGGCGGTAGACAGAACGCTCAATGACATTTTTTAGCTCTCTCACATTTCCCGGCCAAGGGTATTGCAATAAAGCTTGCTCAGCTTCAGTAGTAAACCCCGTAAAGTGCGAACGCTTTAGCTCCCCACACATTAAAATAGCGAAATGCTCAGCAAGTAATAGGATATCAGGTTGGCGTTCACGTAAAGGCGGGATACGGATCACGTCAAATGCGAGTCTATCCAGTAAATCTGCACGAAACCGACCTTGCTTGGCAAGTTCAGGTAAATTTGCATTCGTTGCACAAATTAAACGCACATCCACACGTAGAGATTGGCTACCGCCTACACGTTCTAATTCACCATATTCGATGACTCTTAATAGCTTTTCTTGTACAGACATTGGTGCCGTTGCGAGCTCATCAAGAAACAAAGAACCTTTATCTGCACGCTCAAAGCGGCCTTGGTGGCGTTTTTGTGCACCTGTAAATGACCCCGCTTCATGGCCAAATAGTTCAGAATCCAGCAAATTCTCATTGAGTCCACTGCAATTGAGAGAGATAAAGGCTTCTTGCCAACGAGGAGAAAGGTAATGTAAACGGTCTGCAATTAGTTCTTTACCCGTACCGCGTTCTCCAATGACTAATACGGGTTTATTTAGTTGGGCAAGTTCGGATGCTTGTTCGAGCACATCTAAAAAATTACTGGAGACGCCAAGGATCGTATCGTTAGTATTTTTCATGGTCAAATTTACCAAAAGTTGGTTTTAATTACCTATTCATTAACTATAAACGAAATGTGAATGATGTAAAGGTGATTTACTAATTTCAATAAAATCAACCAATTATTAAAAATTAAAAAAGTTGGCACGCAGGTTGCAATGTTTTTTCTAAGAAAGATGTACCAAAGATTGAATGCAATAAAATAAATTGTTTAACTTACGGAGCGTCAGATTGGCTGGAAGCCAAATCAGGTCAGGCGCTACAGAAATGATAAATCCATCAAGAGGAAATAAATAATGGGTATTTTTTCACGTTTTGCCGACATCATTAATGCAAATATCGCTTCGCTTTTAGATAAAGCTGAAGACCCGCAAAAAATGATCCGCCTGATGATTCAGGAAATGGAAGACATGTTAGTTGAAATTCGCTCAACATCTGCGCGTACTTTAGCCGAGAAAAAAGGTTTAGAGCGTCGTATTGAAATGGGTGAAAAACAAGTTGCTGACTGGCAAGAAAAAGCGGAGTTAGCGCTAGTTAAAGATAAAGAAGATTTAGCGCGTGCGGCTTTAATTGAAAAACAAAAAGTCAGCGCGATGGTTGATACTTTAAAACATGAGCTGATCATTGTTGATGAAACATTGGCTCGCTTAAAAAGTGAAATTTCAGAATTAGAAAACAAATTGCAAGAAACACGTGCGAAACAGCAGTCGATGGTGGTTCGTATGGAAGCCGCACAATCTAGCCGCAATGTTCGTCGTCAATTAGATAGCGGTAAGATGGATGAAGCGATGGCGCGTTTTGAGCAATTTGAACGCCGTATTGACCACATGGAAGGTGAGGCTCAAAGCTACGGTATCGGTAAGCAAAAATCGTTAGATCAGCAATTTGCTGAACTTAAAGCTGATGATGAAATTAGCGCGCAGTTAGCGGCACTTAAAGCTAAAATTAATAAAGACCAGTAATTGTATTTTGCCACTCTGATGGTTTGTGTCAGAGTGGCAAATAGATATAACCATATTGATAAGGAAATGTGATGGGCTACGTTTTACTGTCTCTCGTATTAATCATTTTTGTTATTTTTGTTCTGCCTGTTTGGTTGTGGTTGCACTACAGCAAAAAAAATAACGGACAGGGGAGCCAGCTAACTGAAAATGAAGTGCAGCGCTTAATGCAATTAGCGGAGCAAGCTTCACGCATGCAGCAACGTATTAAGACGCTTGAAGATATTTTGGATGCAGAACACCCGAATTGGAGGCAAAAATAATGACTCAATTTCGCAACCGTAAACTTTACCGTTTGTCAGACAGACGTGTGTTTGGTGGTGTATGTTCTGGTATTGCGGAATATTTAGAATTACCCGTCGCTTTGGTCAGGGCATTAGCCGTTTTGGCTTTATTTATGAGCTTTGGTATCACACTCATTTTGTATATTGTTATGTGTTTTGTGGTGGAAACCGCCCCAAGTGGGTATCGAAGTGAACAAGATATTGGCCCTGAAGTTAGCAGCTTGATCAATCAAATTGATATGCAGCTAAAATCAGGTGAAATGAAGCTACGCCAAATTGAGCGTTACGTCACTTCAGATACTTATACCGTTAACAGTAAATTCCGCGATTTATAAACTAATTTCATAGCCATCACAGAAAAGGGGTTAGGTTTTTACCGAATCCCTTTTGCTTATTGTTTTTGTGTATAGGGAGTGGAGATACGCGATATGACAAAAATTTCTCAACAGCGAATCAAAAAATACGCAAAACAACGTATCCTAGCAAAAGCTTTTAAGATTGTTTTTGTATTCTTACTTACTTATGGCCCTGCGGGTATCCTAGGGAAGATCATTAAATTATTGAGCAGCAAATGGATAATTAATTTGCTCATCAAACGTTTAAGCTAATACAGTTTGTATTATGCCAAATTATTGCGCAAAATATTGAGTAAGATGAATGATGAATTTCAATGGAAAGTCTGGGGAGGAGCATGAAACGCCTGCAAAATGAATTGACAGATTTGATGAATCGAAGTGTTGATCGTCATGTCAGATTAGCAGTAACGGGGCTAAGCCGCAGTGGTAAAACGGCATTCATTACTTCATTGGTCAATCAATTATTAAATGTGAATACAGGTGCCCGTTTACCTTTATTTTCCGCCGCGAGAGACAAGCGGTTACTGGGTGTAAAACGCATTCCACATCGTGATTTATCTGTTCCACGTTTTGCTTACGATGAGGGGATCGCATCATTATATGGGCAGCCACCTGAATGGCCAACACCGACCCGTGGTGTAAGTGAAATTCGCTTAAAGCTACATTATCGCTCTGATGACTCTTTCTTGCGCCATTTTGTTGATAACTCATCCTTATATTTAGAAATTGTTGATTATCCTGGGGAATGGCTACTGGATTTACCGATGCTCGATCTCAGTTTTATCGATTGGTCAGAGCAAATGAATACGCTAATTAAGGGGGAGCGGGCTCATTTAGCTCAGTCTTGGTTAGCTTTATGTGAAAAGTGCGACCCATTAGCACCCGTTGATGAAAATTTATTGGCTGAAATTTCGAAAGCCTATACGCAGTATTTAATTGAATGCAAAGCACAAGGGCAACATTTTATTCAGCCGGGGCGTTTTGTTTTACCCGCGGAGCTGGATGGAGCCCCTGCTTTACAGTTTTTCCCTTGGCCAAATGTTGCAAAATATGGGGCAAAAGCTTTAGCACAAGCAGGGAAGAACACTAACTTTGGCGCATTGCAACAGCGTTATCAATATTACTGCGAACATGTGGTGAAAGGGTTTTATCGCGATTATTTTCAGCGGTTTGATAGGCAAATTGTGCTGGTTGATTGCTTGCAACCGCTAAACAGTGGGCCTGAAGCGTTTAATGATATGCGCATGGCGCTAACACAATTGATGCGTAGCTTTCATTATGGAAAACGTACGTTACTGAGGCGCTTATTTTCTCCATGTATTGATAAGCTATTATTTGCTGCCAGTAAATCTGACCATGTTACCCCTGATCAACACGCTAACTTAGTTTCTTTACTGCAACAATTGGTGCAAGAAGCGTGGCAGCATGCGGCGTTTGAAGGTATTAGTATGGACTGTATGGGGCTCGCTTCTATTCAAGCAACAAAGAGCGGCATGGTGGATTATAAAGGGGAAAAGTTACCCGCATTGAAAGGTGAGCGCTTAAGTGATGGGCAGCCATTGACATTTTACCCTGGGGAAGTGCCAAAACGTTTGCCTACTGAACAATTTTGGCAGCAGCAAGGCTTTCAGTTTGAAAATTTTAGGCCTCAGCCGACCCCTATTGACCAACCACTGCCGCATATTCGGATGGATAGCGCGTTAGAATTTTTATTGGGAGATAAATTAAAATGAAGGAACCAATAAAACAACGACTTGATTTCGTAGATGATATTTCCGATGAAAAAGCGGAAAAACTGAGGCAAGCCCGTGTATTTGACGAGCATGAATTTGAAAATTTTACCCCTGTAGCCGTTGAAGCTGAGTTAGAAGCCCAAGATGGGGAGGTCGAAAGCCTCATAAATGACGCTTTAAGACCAAAACGCACTTTTTGGCGCAAGCTTATTGGTACGGCTGTGGGCATTTTTTCGGTCAGTGTTGTTGCTCAGTTAGGGATTTGGATCCACCAATCGTGGGTAACCCAAGATTGGACTGCACTAGGTACGGCATCAGCGGGTGGCTTGATTGTCATTGCAGGCGTCGGGTCTATTGTGGGTGAATGGCGTCGTTTATATAGACTACGTGAACGTGCTGAAGAACGGGATTTCGCTCGTGAATTACTGCATAGTCATGGAATGGGGAAAGGGAAAGATTTCTGTGAAAAATTGACTAAGCAATCGGCATTACCAGCGCAACACCCTGCGGTTCAACGTTGGCAAAGCATGTTACATGACTCTCATAATGACCGTGAGGTTGTTGAATTATATAGCCAAATGGTTCAGCCAATCCTTGATGAGCAAGCGCGAAAAGAAATTAGCCGCTGTAGTGCTGAGTCGGCCATAATGATTGCGGTGAGTCCTTTAGCAATTGTTGATATGGCATTTATTGCTTGGCGCAATATTCGTTTGATTAATCGAATTGCAGCGATTTATGGGATTGAGTTAGGTTATTATAGCCGTATTCGACTTTTTCGTATGGTATTGATTAATATTGCTTTTGCTGGAGCTTCTGAGCTTATTCGGGAAGTTGGTATGGATTGGCTATCGCAGGATATTACCGCGAGGTTATCGACTCGTGCGGCGCAAGGGATCGGGGCTGGGTTATTAACGGCACGTTTAGGTATTAAGGCTATGGAACTGTGTCGCCCATTACCTTGGATTGACAATAAGCCACGGCTAGCAGATTTTCGTCATCAATTAATTGGTCAGTTAAAGAACGTTATTCCCAGTAAAAAGGCAAACAGTTAAAGCATTTTTAATGGCAGGGTGAGTTGACAGTTTTTGCTCACCTTGCAGTATTATTTCTTAATATTATTATTAATACCTCCCTAAATGAGCGGAAAATAGTCAAAAATTGTCATTTTATTCGGCTAAACTTGATTGGATTACAGTGTGTCAACAATATGTGACACAAACACTGTCTTCTCATTAAGATTAACGTTAAAATGTGCCCATCAAATCGACTTCTTTAATAAGGTTTCCCTCCATGCGCCTCGAAGTGACTTGCCAAGATAGGATTGGTTTAACGCGTGAATTACTCGATCTATTAGTTCTGCAAAATATTGATCTAAAAGGAATTGAAATTTCACCGCAGCGTCGCATATACCTTAACTTTACCCCGGTTGATTTCCAAGTATTTAGCTCTTTGATGGCCGAAATACGTCGAATTAATGGCGTGATTGATGTCCGCCGTATTTTTTTCATGCCATCTGAGCGGGAACATAAAGCGGTATGGGCATTGCTAAATTCATTTCCAGAAGCGGTTTTGTCGATTGATAATAAACTAAATATTGAGTTGGTTAATCCAATGACATTACACCTATTTGGTTATGATGAAACACGCATTCGTGAAAAAACCTTTTCTCAATTAGTCGGAAGTCATGGGTTAATACGCTGGTTTGAGCGTGAATCTCCAGAGCCTTATAGCGAAAAAGTCATGATAAAGGGCCAAGACTATTTGATGCAGGTAACCCCGATTATTTTGGCTGATGAAAACGGTAAGTCCCATTGCACGGGGGCTGTTTTACTCCTTAAGTCTGTTGCGGTGTTAGATAAACAACGCAAACAAGTTACTGAGGTTGACAGTAGTGGCTTTGAGCAAATAATCGCTGTTAGCCCTGTCATGTCGAATGTTGTTGAACGCGCAAAACGTATCGCAATGCTAGATGAACCCTTGTTGCTGGTGGGGGAAACAGGCACAGGGAAAGATATTTTAGCCAAAGCCTGTCACCTACACAGCGCGAGAGGCAAAGAGCCGTTCTTAGGTTTAAACTGCGCTTCGATGCCCGATGATGTTGTAGAAAGTGAACTCTTTGGCTATGCGGCTGGGGCCTACCCAAATGCCGTTGAAGGAAAAAAAGGCTTCTTTGAGCAAGCTAATGGTGGGACGGTTTTACTCGATGAAATTGCCGAAATGTCCCCTCAAATGCAAATTAAATTGCTACGTTTTTTAAATGATGGAACTTTTAGGCGAGTTGGCGAAGAACGTGAAGTGAAAGTTAATGTACGGGTAATTTGTGCAACGCAGAAAAACTTACCTGCATTAGTCGCAGAGAAAAAATTTAGGGAAGATCTTTATTATCGTTTAAACGTATTAACGCTGACTATCCCACCACTGCGTGAACGTAAAGAAGATCTCTTACCACTGACTAAAACGTTTGTTGCAAGTTTCTCACGGGAACTCAATATTGCTGAACCCAAATTAGCACCGTCATTAATTGAATATTTAAGCAGTTATTATTGGCCAGGTAATGTTCGTCAATTAAGAAATGCATTATACCAAGGGCTAACACAGCTTGAGGGAAATACATTAGATGCAGATAATATCCAATTGCCAGATCTGGTAAATACACCTACGCTTGCACTAGACTCATTAAATGGTTCTCTGGATGAAATTACCAAACGCTACGAAGCTTCGGTGTTATCACGCTTGTATCGTGATTATCCGAGTACGCGTAAATTAGCCAAACGTTTGGATATTTCGCATACGGCAATAGCGAATAAACTCCGAGAATATGGCCTTAATGCAAAAAAAGAGCAAGATTAAATAAAATGAATAAACGTTTAGTTTTTACATTAGTGACTGTTCTGTTTGGTGCGAGTGCTTTTAGTCAGGCAGAGACAGCCATCCCAAACGATGGATTGAATAAATATTGCCAAGATGAAAATCAAACCATGGATGAAATCTATGAAAATGGTGCTCTGACTAAATGTTATTTTATGGGCAGCACTTTATCTGAGGCGTATAAGCAATACCGTAGTGGATTAATTGAAGATGCTCCACTTTTCTTGGCTGAAAAATTAGCCATTAAAAAAAATATGAGCATGCCATGTCCAGTCGAAGGGTGCATTGCAATTAACTACCGTTGGGATGGGGATAAAAAATTAAACATTATTCAGGAATTTGAGGGTGGTGAAACACACTTACAATTCACGCAAGAGAATAAAGGTACTGCGTTAGAAATAACTCAACATATGGATTAATTATATTCTTCAATGATATAAAGATAGGCAAGCAGAAAAGGGCTAGGTCTCTATTTCAGCCCTTTAGGTTTATTTTTACATTTTATCCGTACTGATACCATTCAATCTGAGCGAATGTTGAGCAATTTGCTTGCTTGTTGGCTATTTTTCCTGCTATATAACATAGACAGCTGCTGTATTGGGTACTCATCTTTTTTAATGGGGTTATGCCTACAAGGAGTTGCCATGGATCAATTCACGATTAATTTTGTTGTCAATCTCAAGCTACGCGAATATATGGACCAATGCCATTATAAGAATGATATGTTTGAGTCAGCGGCGTCAGCTGCGGAGCTTTATTTAATGAATAAAGCGGCGGTTAAATACCTCACGAAGAAAAATCGTTTTACGTGGGAAGTGTTAGTCAAAAATGGGCACAAGCCCCGTGATTTAATCATTGATATTTTAACGTCTTGTTGCCCTGTTACGCAGGATCAAGCGCTAAAAATTTTAAGTACCTTATCTCATACATTGATTAGCTATATGAAGGGTAATCAATTGTTTATTAATGTTGTTAATGCTAAAAACCATCACCCTCTTTATTGGGCGTATGTTGATTAATATGATAATGATTGAAAGATAATCTTGAGAGATAAAAGAGCAAAAAGCGGGAGAGCATCCCGCTTTTTTATTAGGGTTCCGATAACACAATAAGCTTATTTCAAGCTATTTAATGCGCTATCGTAGTCAGGTTCTTCTGTGATTTCAGGAACTAACTGGCTGTAAATAACTTTGTCGTTTTCATCTAATACAACGACTGAACGCGCTGTAAGGCCTTTGAGTGGGCCGCTTGCGATTGCCACGCCATAATCATCAGCAAAAGAGGCACTACGGAAAGTCGATAATGTGACGACATTGTCCAAACCTTCTGCACCACAAAAACGAGCCTGAGCAAAAGGTAAGTCAGCAGATACGCATAGAACAACGGTGTTATCAAGGTCGTTCGCGAGTTGGTTAAATTTACGAACAGAGGCTGCACAAACGCCAGTATCAACACTTGGGAAAATATTTAATACTTTACGTTTACCGACATAGGTTTCCAGTGTAGCTTCACTGAGATCTTTTGCGACTAAGGTGAAAGGTTTTGCTTTTGTACCTGCCTGCAAGAAAACGCCATTAACTGCGATGTCATTGCCTTTTAGCTTAACTGTTTGCGACATGAATTTTTCTCCCGTTTATAAATTAAATCAGTGCCAACTTAGCCCATTTTTTAGAGAAAATCTTTGCGATTAAAGGTTTTCAATTGCGCTAAGCTACACGTTTTGAGTTTTACATTCTATTAATGACCAAAACCTACTGCATACCTAAAACAACACTGTATACCCTAACGCATAAGTGGAGCAAGGCGGTTAATGTTAAGGTTAATTAGTTTCTCACAGTCAGCGATTATATAACTGGTAAGCGAGATTGGAGTTTACGTTTTTTATTATAGAGTCTTTTAAAATATCTTATTGAGTGTAACAAAAGCAAGACAATATGTATCGATTTCTTTATCTATCATTTAGTTATCAGCAAAAATGTTATGGGTATAAAAAACGTTATAGCGCGATAACAAATAATGAAAGTTGTTTATTGAAAATTTCACGAAGGATAACGCTATATTTAAGCGGATACATCATAAACTAAACAGGATGTATGGATTTTTAAAACATGAAAGCATATGATGCAAAAAGGGAAAAATTTCACCTTGTACAGGTGTACCCGCGGTAAATACGGTAGTGCTGTTAATGTGTTAGTCTCTTTTCAATACAGTGTCGCTAAATGTTTAGCTGATTTTATTTATATAAACAAGATAGAAAATAACATGCATAAACCTTCATTCTCACCTTTAGCTGTATTATTTGCTTCTTTTTTTCTAGCTACACCGGCTATCAGTGCTGTTGTCCCCGCGGGGACAATATTAGCGGATAACCAAACAGTGACTCGTCATTTGAAAGATGAGCCTGCATCATTAGATCCGATTAAATCAGTTGGGCTAACTGAAGCGCAAGTGATGCGTGATTTATTCGAAGGCTTGGTTAATCAAGATAGTCAGGGTAAACCCACTTCTGGTGTAGCATTAAATTGGGAAACAACGGATAACCGAATTTGGACTTTTACACTTCGGCCTGATGCGCGTTGGTCAAATGGTGACCCCGTGACTGCGGATGATTTTGTTTATAGTTGGCAGCGCTTGGTTGCTCCTGCAAATACATCGCCTTTTGCGTGGTTTGCTGCTTTAGCTGGGATTAACAATGCGCAAGATATTATTGATGGTAAGCTACCTGTTGAGCAACTCGGTGTCGAAGCGGTCGATAAACATAAGCTTAAAGTTACTCTTAATAAACCCGTTCCGTATTTTCCATCTTTAGCTGCAAACTTTAGCTTGTATCCGGTTCATCGCGAAACGATAGAAAAACTCGGGGCGGATTGGATCAAAGTAGGTAATTTAGTCGGTAATGGTGCTTTTACACTCGCTGACCGTGTTGTAAATGAAAAAATTGTTTTAACCCCGAATCCGTATTATTGGGATCATAAAAATACAGTAATTACACAAGTTACATTTGTTCCTATAAACCAAGAATCTCATGCGACTAATCGTTATTTAGCGGGTGATTTAGATATTACTGAATCGTTCCCTAAGCAACGTTATCAAAAATTACTACAAGATATTCCTAATGAAGTTTTTACGCCTGATCAGTTAGGAACCTACTATTATGCCTTTAACACACAGCGTGCTCCAACAAATGACGTGAGGGTGAGAAAAGCATTATCAATGGCAATCGATCGTCAATTAATTGCCAGCAAAGTATTAGGTACAGGAGAAAAGCCTGCGTATTATTTCACCCCAGATGTGACAGATGGCTTTAAACCTGAGAAAGGGCTTTATAATAGCTATTCACAAAAAGAATTAGATCAACAAGCAAAAGCATTGCTGCAAGAAGCAGGTTTTGGACCAAATCACCCGCTTGAGCTTACATTATTGTATAACAGTTCGGAAAATCACCAAAAAATAGCGATTGCCATCGCTTCGATGTGGAAGAAAAAATTAGGGGCGGATGTTAAGTTAGTTAATCAAGAGTGGAAAACGTATATTGATAGCCGTAATACAGGGGACTTTGATGTCATTCGAGCCTCTTGGATTGGTGATTTCAATGAACCTTCAACATTTTTATCACTTCTGACATCACAACATAGCGGTAATATTCCAAAGTTCAATAGTCAGCAATATGACCAAGTTATGGCATCTGCAAGTATTGAAACCAACGCACAATTGCGTAACCGTTACTACAATAGTGCAGAGGCCCTTTTGGCTAAAGAAGCGCCAATTGCACCTATTTACCAATACACCAATGCGCGGTTAATCAAGCCTTGGCTTAAAGGGTATCCTATTGAAAATCCTGAAGATGTAGCATATAGCCACAGTTTCTACATTATTAAACATTAAGCGAAAATATCCGATATGACTTACGGTCTGTATTATGTTCAGGCCGTTTTTTATTTGTGGGAGTTTAAAAAAACTCCTTCCTCTGGAGAATGGGAAGGAGGACCAAAAAGGAATAAACACTACCTCTTAATCATAAAAAATTTATAAGTCATTGTATTGCTCGATTGTGTCAAATTCGTGATATACCTTTAACAAAAATGGCGGCGCTCATTATTACTGTTTATTTACAGATATTTGTATCTTCTTGATCTTATACGTTACTTATAAATGTCTACGTAAATAGAATTATTAAACATTTCATTGAAATTATTGCAATATTTCATCTATTCTATTAAAAATAACATATTGTTTATAAAAGGGAGATATTGCATGGCGTTGGTTTACGGTTCGTTATTTGAAAACTCAAATCCGGTACATGCATTTCAATTAAATGGAGATGGGGGACTACTCCCTATTGATGTTAATGCGAGCGCAACACAACAATCTCCGTTTTGGCTTCATTTTGATTATAAAAACCCGCAAAGTTTTAATTGGATCCAACAGTCTGAGTTATTTAATGACCAAGTTAAATCAGCTCTATCAGGGCAATCAGGGCGCTGGCGTTTAATTCGTGTGGGTGACGGGGTTTTATTAACACTCCAAACATTAAATACCAATGCAGGACAGCGACCTGAACAGTTAGTCGCGTTTCGGGTATTTATTAACAACCGCCTTATTATTTCAAGTCGTCATCGGAAAGTGAATTCATTAGACACGGTTATTGATGATCTGAAAGAAGGTGTCGGAGCGCAAAGTACAGGCGACTGGCTTGTTGAAGTGGCTGATTCTATCACTGATGAAATAAGTGATTTTACAGACTCTTTGCATGAGCGATTAATTGAACTTGAAGATGTGATATTAAATGGTGAAATTCCTGAGCGCGGTGAATTAGCTTTATTGCGTAAACAGATTATTGTTGTTCGTCGTTACATGGCGCCACAAAGAGATATGTTATCCCGCTTAACAACAGAAAAACTACTTTGGTTGGATGATACTGACCGTCGTAGAATTCAAGAAATTTCAGACAGATTAGGCCGTTGTATTGAAGATTTGGATGGTTTTATTGCGCGCACTGCAATTATTTCTGATGAGATCACCAATATGATGACAGAAATGATGAATCGCCGTATCTATACGATGTCACTGATGGCGATGATTTTTCTGCCAACGACTTTTTTGACAGGGCTGTTTGGCGTTAATCTAGGGGGGATCCCTGGAAATGAATTTCGTTTTGCCTTTAGCGTATTTTGCGTATTACTTGCCGCATTAATTGGAACGGTACTGTGGTGGCTAAGAAAAAGCCGCTGGCTCTAAATTCGATGACTTATTTTGTATAACCCGAGCTAGTTTGAGATAAATCAATAAAACTAATGGAGTTTTAGGGCACTATTAATCCCGCAGGTGAATGCAACGTTGAGCGATGAACGTTGTGCTCCATAATTGTAGTTTTTCTCATATTGAGTTCTTATACAGAATAATTGACCACTGTAATGCCGATGTAATTTACATCGGCTTTTTTTTGCTCAAAATCTGATAGCAAAAAATAACCCCCAGTTTGGAGGTTATTAATGGTTTATTTTACTTCAATAATATCTAAGCGCTGGGCAGTAAAGTCTGGAGCATCATCTTCATCAATGAAGGATTGCGTTGGCATATCTTCTCTATCAAAGGCCAAATCCCCACCATCAATGACCTCATCACCATGAGAAATGTTTTTAAAATCAAACAGTTCTGTATCGCACAAGTGTGAAGGGACAACATTTTGTGTTGCACGGAACATGGTTTCAATCCTGCCTGGATAACGTTTATCCCAATCACGTAGCATTTCTTTAATCACTTGGCGCTGTAGATTTGGCTGTGAACCGCACAGGTTACAAGGAATAATTGGAAATTCTTTCGCTTGCGCAAAACGCTCAATATCTTTTTCGCGGCAATAAGCGAGTGGGCGAATCACAATGTGCTTTCCATCATCACTCATCAGTTTTGGTGGCATACCTTTTAATTTACCGCCATAGAACATGTTTAAGAACATGGTTTGCAAAATATCATCACGGTGATGCCCTAACGCAATTTTTGTTGCCCCTAATTCCGTTGCCGTGCGATAGAGAATGCCTCGACGTAAACGTGAGCATAAAGAACAGGTTGTCTTTCCTTCAGGTATTTTTTCTTTCACAATACCATAAGTATTTTCTTCGACAATTTTATACTCAACACCTAAATTATCGAGATAAGCAGGCAGAATATGCTCAGGAAAACCAGGTTGTTTTTGGTCAAGATTGACCGCAACTAATGAAAATTGGATTGGTGCGCTTTTTTGTAAGCTCTGTAAGATGGAAAGTAAAGTATAGCTGTCTTTCCCACCGGACAAACACACCATAATGCGGTCACCGTCTTCAATCATGTTGAAGTCAGCAATTGCTTGCCCAACATCACGGCGAATTCGTTTTTGCAATTTATTTAAGTTGTACTGTTCTTTATTGGTTGTCATTCTATACGGTTCTGTTGCTGGTTATTATTTACATTACTGATAGATAAAGGCTTTATGAAAATTTATTAATGTTCTTATTATTTTATCTATAAATCGCTATCAGCAAAATTTGTGAAAGACGCACATAATAGCAGAAGCAAGGGGGAGTGTGATACACGTTAGTAAAAAGAGCATCTTTCATTACATGCAATGGTGATTTTGAAACGTAACATCTAGCCTTTATCTGATTGAATAATCAGGCCTTACCATTTAGTCTAGGAGAAAAGGGAGGAATTATGCCTGCTAGTGATCCTATTGAACTCATTGCTTTAACTCTTGCAAATACCATAAAAATGGTCGTTACCCCTGTCGATTATGCATTCCAAAGTGGGACTTTGGGGGACTTATTTTACATGGGTTGGCTACTTATGAACTAATTGAAAATAGTCAGCCATCATAACTTTTTGAAAGGGAGGCTTTTAGCTTCCCTTTATCATTAAGCAACCTCATCCAAACTAGAGGATTAACAGGTTAATTCATTGCATAATATCTGTAATTCATTCACAAATCGGCCTACATGGAAGCCATCGCAAACTGCGTGATGCACTTGAATAGCTAGCGGTAACAATATTTTATTGTCTTCCTCATAGAATTTTCCCATGGTAAATATTGGCATGAAACTGTTGGTGATATTGGCAATATTCAAGTTAAAACTATCAAATGAAACCCATGGTAATGAAGATACATAAAAAACATTTTCTTTCTGAACTGGCTGTGGTGTTAAATTATAATCATTTTTATATAGCGCTAGCTGATGATTATAATTTTCCATAAAAATCTGAATGTTATCAGAATATTCGCACCATAAAGATGAGAATGTTTCTGTTTCGTTATGGAATATAGTGAAATTAGGATGCACTTTATCCCATAAAATAAGGTCATTATGTTTTTTAGAAAACCTAAATTCATTTCGTGCATTTACCAACGACGATAGCAGATAAATGATAGTAGGATAAAAACGGTACCCTCTAGATTTTACAAAACGAGTTAATAAAGTAATGTCTATCTTAGTTGTTAGACTGAATCCACAGTTAACAACCTCACTGTATACATGATAATGTTCTTTACGTTGCCATATTTCAACGTTAAATCGAGTGTAATTCATTTTTTCCCCTTCTAATAAGATAAATTAATTTTATTAGAAGGGGAATTTCTCTGATTTGGAAAATAACATTTTAGTTTCTCGATAGTCATTATTTGAACTGATATGTTACGGTTATGATAAAATTTTGTCGAGTGTAATATTTAGCTTATCAAAAAAAGAGCACGATTGACGCTAATCTGAAGCGTAATCTCATGTTATTTAATATTGTACTTCAGGGTTAAGGTAGATATTAAATAATGAATTCAGTTCAACATTTAATATCTTAGATAATACAACAAGATGGTCAATGAAGATTGATAATGAACCATCTTCATACTTCAGGTAAGTTATTTCTGTTATAGAGAGTTTTGCTGACATTTCCTGTGTTGTCACTTGGCTTTCTAATCGCTTTTTCTTAATGAAATTACCCAATGCAGCATTGCCTGATTTTTTATTCATAATAATACTTTTTCTTAAATTAAAATTTATTCGATTATCATTGATAAAAATGAATATTCAATGGGGAAAATTCCGTAAATTAAATTTGCTGTTGAAAATCGATAATAAGAGTGGAAATTTTTCTGCTATATAAAAATAGATGTTTTAGTAAGATAATGAAGTTGATTTTTATCATTTAATGAAGATATAAATTGGAAATATAGATTTTTATTCTAAACTGTTATGATGTGATGCCATCTTTGCAAATAAATGAATGTTAGTATAGATACTACCTAAGTATCTTTATTTAAACGGTAGTATCATTATTCGCTAATACTAAATTGATAGTGCAATTTCGACTGATTTTTCTGCGTGGATTGCTGTCGTATCAAAAATGTCTACTGTGGTATCATCCATACCCACTAATAGTGTAATCTCAGTACATCCTAAAATGATCCCTTCAGCACCTTGTTCGACGAGCGACGCCATAATTCGTTGGTATTCTTTTTTTGAGGAGATATTAATGTTACCTAGGCAGAGCTCATTATAGATAATATTGTGAATAATTTTTCTATCTTCACTATTTGGTGTTAGTACGTCTAATCCAAATTTATTAATTAATCTATCCTTATAGAAAGATTGCTCCATTGTAAATGCGGTTCCTAATAAACCAATCTTTTTGATTCCAGATTTAGCAATGCGCTCACCAGTGGCATCGGCGATATGTAATAAGGGGATTTGCGTACTTTGTTCAATTTTGTCAGCAACTTTGTGCATTGTATTTGTGCATAGAACAATAAAATCTGCACCCGCAAGTTTTAATCGATTGCCAGCATCAGCTAAGCATTGAGCCGCAAGATCCCATTGACCATTTGCTTGATAATGCTCTATTTCAGCAAAGTCCACACTGTATAATGCAATTTTTGCAGAGTGCAAGCCTCCTAGCTTTTGTTTGACAGACTCATTAATGTGTTGGTAATAAAGTAATGTTGACTCCCAACTCATACCACCGATTAGGCCGATTGTTTTCATTTAAAGACTCCGAATTCATTATTTTGTTGAGCTATTCACTATACTGATATTTTTTTATAAACACAGTCTATATATGATTAAAAAATAAGGTGTAATTAAGATGAATAAAATGTAATTCTTAAGTTAATTACATTTAAATATGACTTAGGTTGATTTAATCTGCGATATAGACAGTACTTAATGTGTGGTTATTTTGAATGTAAGAAAAAAGAGAATGTTTTTCTCAATAAGTTAAGGGATTTTACATTTTTATAGTGGATTTTAAATAATATAAAGTTATTATCAGGAATAACTCTCTCAATATTGATAATTGATGGCGACAATGAAATGAATTTTTTTAAAATAATCATTGCGATACTTATTTTTGGTGCTGCGTTTCTACTCGGTGCCTTATACATGAAACCAACTCAATTGAGTTTAGTCGAGCAAGTCAAAAAAAATGTAAATGATGTTCTTGCTTATCCGCAGGCAGCAAAATTCAAAAACATTGAATACCATTTTTCCCGTTATACCGCAGATAATGGCAAGGTCGGTTATGTTTGTGGTGAGGTGTTTCGTTATAAAAATGATAAGCCAGATGGGTATAAACGTTTTATTGTTAAAGCTTACACGCACGATGATGAAACGCGAATGGATATCTCAATTCCTTTCGTTGAAGGAGGGCATGAGATTTTATTGCCTGAACAAGTTAACCAGATATGGAATGAAAAGTGCTCTAGCCCGGCATCTCCGCTAGAGTAATTAACGGCGTGTTAATGTTGATTAACACGCACTCTTTTTACAATATTTTGGCAGGGTAGTGAAGAGATTAACGGCCCCTATGACAATAGCCTCATAAAAAGCGAGCAGGAGGTATTTAAGGGGAGTTAATAACCAACGTCAATAAGATAAACTAAGAATAATAATTGCTAAGGTGAATGGGGTACCAAAAAGGTACTAACAAATTTTTGTTTCTGTGTGAAACTAATAAGTTTAATTACATTAAATAACGTCGATTTGGTGCTATACTGGTTAGGTTACATTTTGTTTTATATTTGAAGTAAAACAAAAAAATACCCTTGTGGTCAACGAAGACTATATTTTTGATATTCATGATGCTAATGAATTTAAATTGACTAGTATAAGGAGTCGATAATGGTTAGTAATAATAGCGCACGTCGCTTATTAGGAATGCCTTACAAGCAAAGCCGCTCTAAAAAAAATATTCGTGTATCAATAGGTTCACAAGATAATAAAACTGTCGCGGTTCAAAAAAATAAAGCGACAGAAAAGAAAACATATCACTCAGTCACAGTTTTTTATCCAGAATATGTGATTAACTAACAGAGTATATGGAACCCTCTAGACTCCTAGAGGGTTAAAAAATGCGGATCTACGATATTTTATTTTCTATTCTGTTTGAAAATATCTCACCTAAATTATCTAAACGCGATAAAAAACTGAAGCACCCTAAAATAATTAGTAATAGTCATAAATATCATTAAAGTATAATATGTGTACATTAATTTATAATGTAAAACAGAATACTGGGCGTTTTAGGATGAAATCTCATTTTTTACTTTGTTTTTTGTTTTGTTTTTTTCTTGCAGGGTGTTCTACTCAATTTAAGTCTGATGAAGAAAGTAACCGCTTAAATTTCAGTATTCAACATGCGAATACGATCCCTATAAAAGATACTGTAGAGCCATTAGCTGTGACTGATATGTTACCAGGGGATATTCTATTATCTTCTGCAACAGGACTAAATTCTTGGGGAATCCGCTTGTTTAGCGTTAGTGGCGTGAGTCATGCTTCTATTTATTTAGGACTAGGAGAGGTGGCTGAATCTGTTGGTAGCGGTGTTCGAATTATTACATTGCAACAAGCGGTTAAAGACTCAAATAATATGGTGGTCTTAAGGCAATCAGGGTTAACTTCATTACATGCGGATAAACTGCGTGAATTTTCTGTGCGTAACAATGGCAATAAATATAATTATAAAGGCATTGTTATGATAGCGCCTTGGATGATCACTAAAAGGGTGTGTGAACTGCCATTAATCGGTGAAACAATACGTAATTTCTGTCTTAGAACCCTTGCAACAGTCCAATTAGGTGATGATGTAGACCAAGCGAATGGTTTCTTTTGTTCTCAGTTTGTCTTAGATGCTTATAAATATGCAGGTATACCTTTATTTGAAGGGAACTCATCATGGATCACTCCTGCGGATATATTGCATATGCGTACAGGTGATGTGCCAACATTTATGCCAACCCAGCGCTTAGTTTATGTTGGTCACTTAAAGTCATGGAGTTTCAGTAGTGCAATACGTAAGCAATAACAACATATTGAAAAATAAATAAAAAAAAGGCCAACAACTAAGTTGGCCTGCTAAACTGGAAGCAATGTGAGCAATGTCGTTTGTGACAAACCTGAGTGATTTACTCAAGTATTCACGAGGTAAAAGATAACCATTCTCATTTAATAAATCAACCCCTTTTTTTGTATTGCTACTGATGGTTTTTTAGCGACTGAATTGCCTTTTATTTCAAATAAAACAATGTATTGTGTTTTTATCTGCCACATTATTGAGTTTTTCGACAAAAAATTTTTTAAAAAAAATCATAATAATGAGATTATTCCCGTCTAGGTTAGTCACGAAAGAGTCAAACTAAGATGGATAAATTAAAGGTTGGGGTAGTAGGTTTAGGGGGGATCGCCCAGAAAGCCTATTTGCCTATTTTGGCAAAAGAAGAAAATTGGCAATTAGTTGGCGCATTCTCGCCAAATCAAACAAAAGCTAAAATTATTTGCGATAGTTACCGGCTTCCCTTATTTAGCAACATTGATGCACTTGCCGCTCAATGTGATGCTGTCTTTGTTCACAGTGCGACTGCAAGCCATTTTGAGGTGATAAAACGCTTATTACAGGCCAATGTTCATGTATATGTGGATAAACCGCTGACTGAACAGATTGCGCAATCTGAACAATTGATTGAATTAGCGCATCAACAGCAAAGAACCTTAATGGTTGGCTTTAATCGACGATTTTCCCCTTTCTATGTAGCGTTAAAACAAAATACACAACGCTTTGCTTCTATTCGTATGGATAAACACCGCACCCACAGTGTTGGGCCTAAAGATACCGCGTACACATTGTATGATGATTATTTGCATGTGGTTGATACCGTACTTTGGCTTGGGGGCTTTGAGGCAGTTTTGAAAAGTGGAAATATACAACAAACCAGTCTTGGTGAGTTATTTTATGCGGAACATCATTTACAGGCAGGTAATTGCTGGCTAACAACCTCGATGCACCGTAAAGGGGGGAGTCAACAAGAGCAAATTATTGCTGTCGCGGAGGATGAGCTGCACCAAATCACCAATATGAATCATTGGCGTCGTGAAACCGCCGCAGGAGTCAGTGAGAAACAGCCTGGCAATTGGGATTCTATTTTAGTACAACGTGGTTTTGATGGCGCAGTACGCCATTTCATCGACTCAGTAGCAAACCAGACGCCACCTGTGATTAGTGCAGAGCAGGGCATAATTGCTCAACGAATGGTTGAATCTATGCTTTTACAGTTACAAAATGGCTGAATCAAGCAAAGTGGTGAGTGCAAAGGCGGCTATTCTACTCGCTATATTTAATAGACTCAGAAAATATATATTGAGGTCACATCATGTTAGATTTACAAGATAGTGCGGATATATTGTTTATTGCCGGATTTGGCCCAATAGTGGCTGACTTCGAAAAAAGTCAGCATTTTTATTTAGATGTTTTAGGGCTGCCACTTAAACCGATAGAAAACGGTAGCCAATATTTAATTTGCGAGCCTGAACATCTTGATGGAGTTAAACATTTTGCACTTTGGCCTTTAACTCAAGCCGCGCAATCGTGTTTTAACAAAGAGCAATGGCCTGCAGATATTCCTATTCCACAAAGTTGGATGGAGTTTGAAGTCTCAGATATTGAAAAAGTGACCCAAACTTGTCAAGAACAGGGTTATGAATTGCTAGTAAATAACCAGATGGAGCCATGGGGGCAAACCGTGACACGTTTATTAAGCCCAGAAGGAATGCTAGTGGGTTTAACGGTCACACCATGGTTAAGGGAATAGTGTTTGAAATTGTCGCTAGAGATCTCATTTATCTTTTAGAATAAGAGACATTTATGCGTAATTGTTTATAATTTTGTTGTAGAACTTAATTTTAACATTTATTTAGGAGGGGTTATGTATAAAACGATTCTGGTCCCTATTGATTTAACTGAAGACGAATTAACCAGTAAAGCAGTTCGTCATGCCGTTAATCTTGCAAAACAATCTGGCGCAAAAATTCACTTAATCCATGTGTTGCCTATTTCATCAGCAATTATTAATGCATACGCATTAGGCTATATGGAAATAAAAGATCGTGCGACGGTAAAAGCGGAAGAAGACATGAAAATGTTGATGGATACGATTGACTTACCGCATGAGGATGTCAGTTATACCATTACATTTGGTTCACCACGCGATGAAGTTATAAATACGGCTAAAGATATTAATGCCGATATCATTGTAGTTGGTTCTCGCCGTCCTAATATCACCACTCATCTCTTAGGTTCAACTGCGGCAGGTATTGTCCGTTACGCAGAAACATCAGTACTTGTTGTTCGTTAATAAATAGAAAAGGAGCCTACAGATGCTGTAGGCTCTTTTTTATTTACGTTGATTAAGTTATAGGATTAACGGTGTTTAATTTTATATTGACTCAATTTAGCCAATAATAAGATCTCGCTAGGTTTATATGGAAAAATTTTCGAAAGAATTACTGCGTATTGAGCATTTTATTCTCAGAGTGATACGTTTTTATTTACTCGCTCTTTTGGTTTTTTTCCTTGGATTATTGCCTGGTATTATCGGTTTTTATTTTATTGAAGGGCACTCCATTGTGGAATCAATGCTAAATGCACTTTCAATGTTGAGTGGGCAAGCTATTGAACCTGCACCGATAACGCAGGGCGGTCGTTTTTTTATTGCGATTTATGGATTATTTTTGCAAAGCGTATTTATTATCAGTATTGGGTTGCTTGTAACCCCATTTATTCATCGTATTTTGCATAAATGGCATTTAGAGGAATAAACTTTTTTGCAGTAAAAGCAGGGAGCTTCACAGCTTTTTAAGTGTAGCAATACTATACTTTTAACCGCTTAATGATAATTATTCACCCGCAATACCTAATACGCAAATCGTGAAAATGAACAATAATACGGTTTGGAAGATGGATAAACACAATTAATAAGGGGCATCGTATGTATAAAACAATTTTGGTTCCCGTGGACATATCTGAAGATGTTTTAACAGATAATGCATTAAAACATGCGGTCTATTTGGCAAAAATTTCGAATGCAACAATTCACTTATTTCACTCTGTTCCCGATGTTTCAAGATTTTCGATGAGTTACAGTTATCACTATGATTTACTGTCTTCATTTGCGAAAAAAGCCGTCGAGCGTTCTGAAGAACAACTCAAAGAAATTATTGAAAAAATTGATTATCCTTCAGATAAAATCACTTATAAGGTGGAATTTGGTTCTCCAAGAGACAAGGTTTTAGCCGAAGCGGAAACTATTAACGCTGACTTAATTGTTATTGGTTCTCGAAATCCGAGTATATCAACGCATTTATTAGGTTCGAATGCATCTGGTATTGTTTCTTATGCGAAAATATCAGTACTTGTCGTCCGTTAAAATAAAAAACAGCCTGATTTTCAGGCTGTTTTTTTGAAGACATGGAGGATAGGTTTATTTGGTTTTAACCGCTTCTTTGGCTTGTTCAATCGCTTTTAGCGCTTGGCTGCACGCTTGCTCTTGGGCATCATCCGGGTAGCTAGCTAAGGCTTTTTTCGCCTCTTCTAACTGAGACTTCATCAGCGCAATCTGCTCTCCCGCATTGGCTTCATCTTTATATTGTTCTTCAGCTTGTTTAACAAGTTCGTTCATTTCTTTAAAGTAGGTGTCACAGGTTGCACCTGCATTTGCATTAAAGGCAACAACAGCCATAAATAACCCACATGCAATCGGAAGAGTTTTTTTCATCGTATTTTCGCTTTCAAAAGTCACAATATAATCAGGATAACATTCCATATTAAAAAACGCACCACTCAACCTTTATTAATGTTTTAAGCGAGAATAATTTTAGCCATATTGAGATTATTCCTGTACACCAAACGATAGAATAGCATGTATTGCAAAAGACAAATGATAATCATTCTTGGCTGAGTTTAAATTAAAAGTGTACACTCTGGTACACTTTAATGAAGCACAGTGAGATTGTTATGCAAAATAAAATTATGGTGGATACTAACAGTTGGCCTGTTTGTGTTATGAACGCATTCCCATCTTCAATGGATGAAACACGTTTATGGTTAGAGGAAATGGATTTACTCCTTGCGAGAAGGGAACAATTTAGCTTGGTATATCCACCGATTGCCCCGAAAGAAAAACCATCCGCAGAGGATATTGAAGGCATGAAATATGTGCGTCGTTGGTTAAAGCATGCCAAAGAACCGATGGAACAACATTGCCGTGCGATGATTGTGACATTATTGCCAGATGGAAGTGATAAGGAAGAAAAAGAGCGTTTAGCGCCGATGTTATCTGCGTTATATGGCCCAGAGGTGTTATTGGCTAAAGATATCCATACCGCGAAAGCACAAGCTCAAGCCATGCTAGCTTAAAGGGCAGGTTAAGCGCTTATTTTTCGAATATAACTGGCGATGATATCAACAGAAAGTGCAATTTGCTGGTTGATAAATTCATCGCTGGGCTGGAAGTTTTCGACACAAAACGTAGTGATGAACACATCCGCTTTGAGCATTTCCAAAAATCGTGATGAAATACTTAACAATGTTTTTTCATCGACGTTAACATCCGGTAATGCAAGGAGTTTTTGGGTTAATAAGCGGTAGCTTTTTACAGGGCCTTGTTCGAAAAAGGCTTGGCTGATTTCAGGGAAGCGGTTGTACTCCCCGAGGATCAATCGGTATAAACTGATGGATTGTGGTTTAAGCACACTAAGTAAGAAGCGCGAACCATAATAGGCCAGTACTGACTCAATCGAATTGAAAGGAGGATCTTTTTCATCTGACTCTGAAAAAATATCCTCAATCATATCGGCAATAACGGCGGCAAATAACCCTTCTTTATCTCCAAAGTTTTTATAGAGCGTAGAACGAGACCCGCCCGCACGCTCAATCACCATGTCCAATGTTGCTCCCTCGAAACCATACTGAAGAAATACATCCGCTGCCGCAGCAATAATGGCTTGATGGCGGCGTCGGCCTTTTGGTGTTTTGGCGGCGAGTGAGCTATTCATAAATGATTGATCCTATCATTTCGTTTGAATTATGAAATAAAGTGGTAATTTTACCAAAAAAGTTTAAATCAGGTGGTCTGAATCGCAGATTTACCTGAAAGAGATCATGATTTAAGCTAATGATTGGCTCTATGATAATTGTAAAGACTAACATGTTTAAGTGAATTTCTGAATGCTTGTCATCATTTTGGGGGCGCAATGGCGGGATGTACGTTAGATAAACAACGTTTTATAGAGGGAGATTCTGTTGAGATGCAACGGGAGATCACTCGGTTATGCATTGAATGTGGCTTGTTATTGCTACAGCATGGTGCAGAGAGCATGTTAGTGGAACAATTAACGACCCGGTTAGGTATCGCACTCGGTGCAAGCCAAGTCGACAGTGCGATTTCATCAAACTCTTTAGTTTTAACAACCATTATCGATGGCCGCTGCTTAACTTCAACACGACGCATTATCGACCGTGGCATTAATATGCATGTGGTGACAGAAGTGCAACATGCCGTGATACTAGTTGAACATCATTTATTAGACAGAAAACAGTTACAAAAGAAATTGTCTTCCATAAAACCCTTGCGTTACCCACGTTGGTTGATGGTGCTAATGGTTGCATTATCCTGCGCGTGCTTTAGTAAACTCAATGGTGGTGGTTGGGAAAGTGCTTTAATCACGTTCTTAGCCAGTGGTTGTGCGATGTATATCAGACAAGTTTTAACCTCTCATCAAATGAACCCATTGATTAACTTTTGTATTACTGCATTTGTGGCAACCTCTGTCTCGGGGTTATTACTCAAAATTCCTTATCTGGCAGTAACAGAAACGATTTCGATGGCGGCGAGTGTTTTGTTACTTGTGCCGGGATTTCCGTTGATTAATGCTGTTGCGGACATGTTTAAAGGGCACGTGAACACAGGCCTTGCACGCTGGACGATGGCGAGTTTACTCACGCTAGCAACCTGTATCGGTGTGGTGCTGGCGATGACTATCTGGAACTTAAAAGAATGGGCATAGAATTTCTGTTAACGTTGATTGAAAAAATGGTGTTAGCCGCTATTCCTGCGATTGGCTTTGCCATGGTGTTTAATGTCCCTGTGCGGGCACTTAAATATTGTGCTTTGCTCGGTGCGATTGGCTATGGCTCTAGAATGATTTTGATGGCGTTAGGGCTGCAAATTGAATGGGCCAGTTTCCTCGCCGCAATTCTTATTGGCATCATTGGCATCCAATGGTCGCGCTGGTGGTTAGCTCACCCAAAAGTGTTTACGGTCGCGGCGGTGATCCCCATGTTCCCCGGGATTAGTGCTTATGTGGCGATGATTTCAGTGGTGAAACTATCCCAGTTTGGTTATAGCCCTGAGTTAATTGAAGTTTTAGTGACAAATTTCTTAAAAGCCTCTTTCATTGTAGGCGCATTGTCTATCGGTATTTCATTACCCGGATTGTGGCTGTACCGAAAACGCCCAAGTGTTTGATATTCAATAAAACTTAAGTGGTATTTTTGCTTTATTAAGCAGATTGCCACTTGGTGTTATTAACGATAAAAACTAACATAAACTATTAAATTTGCAGAAATTCTGATGGCGTAATTATTTAATAAAAATAGGCAATCGCTGATACCATTAATGTTTTAATTTGATTAGAATATGCGATATTTTCTATATACATTAGGGTGTTAGAAATAACACTAACGTATCTATATTAATTTTTCGCTTATATTCTGATTAGTGGTGTTATTTTGAAACAGTCCAGTTTTTTGTATTTCTTCCGTTTTATTCTGCCTTTCTTTCTCTTTTTACCACTTTCTTTCTCTTTTGCGGTGCCTAGCTCATTTACGCAAGCGAAAGTGCTCAGCAAAACGCAAGTCTATTCCGATCAAAGCAAGCAAGGGGAAGGAACGATTTACTGCGGCTGCCAGTGGGAATGGGCAGGCAAAAGTGGTGGGCAAGTTGATTTAGCCTCTTGTGGTTATCAAGTACGTAAACAGCAAAGCCGTGCGGAACGTATTGAGTGGGAACATATTGTGCCTGCGTGGGTATTTGGTCATCAGCGCCAATGTTGGCAAAATGGCGGGCGTAAAAACTGCGTTTCGACAGATCCCGTTTTTGGTCGCATGGAGGCGGACTTGCATAATCTGGCACCTTCCATTGGTGAAGTGAATGGTGATCGAAGCAATTTTAGCTTTGGCCAATTATCGACAAATACACCTTATCCTTATGGAATGTGTCGTAGTCGTGTTGATTTTAAACAAAAGGTATTTGAGCCCCGCGATGAGGTAAAAGGGCAGGTTGCTCGTGTCTATTTCTATATGCATGACCGTTATAATTTGTCTATGTCACGTCAGCAGCAGCAACTCTTTATGGCATGGGATAAAAAATTCCCGCCAAACCAGTGGGAACGTACTCGTGATGAACGTATTGCCAACGTTATGGGGCACCATAATCCCTTTGTGACAGGGCAAAAACAGTGGAGCTTAAACCACAAGAATGGTGGCGAGGGAGTGAGATTTTCCCCAGTTTCAACGGTATCATCACCTAAGCAGCCTGAAAAACAAACTAACTTAGTCGATTCAGCTGAAGTTAAAGGTAATAAAAATTCTAAAAAGTATCATTTCTCCCATTGTTCGGGTTTTAAGACATTATCAGATAAAAATGCAGTTATGTTTACTAATGAAAATGCTGCCCAAGAAGCGGGTTATCACCTAGCGGGGAACTGTAAACCGCGTTAATAACAACGTAAGCGTCAACAATCGATTGATTGTTGACGCTTTTTTAGGGGGAAATTTGATATGACATATAAAACACAAAAATGTGTTAAAAAAATGTTGCTTTCTGAAAAAAATTAGCGCTATATTTAAGGTAAGTAAAAATTGCAATGAAAACAGCGCCTCACTGAGTCACAAAAAATATTGCAGTTTGTCATATTAGTGTCATACAGATTCATTAGTTTAACGGTATCGCTGTCACAGGAGAAACTAATGGGAAGTAAGTATTTGTTAACACGAGAACAAGACCGGTTAGCCTCCATCATGAAATTGTCATGGTGAGATGACTAACCGGTTTTTTTTATGGCCTGTTAAAAAGCAAGAGGATTGAACCACATTACACTGTTTTATCGTTAACCAAGAGCTTGAAGGGAGCTCCTCTCTGTTCTGAATAGTTAGTCATCTGAAATTGACATCACTGATACCTGGAAGGGTTAATACTATGAGTAGACAGAAAGCTGCAACAAAAGCACGTCGTGAAATGAAACGCTCATCACGTAAAGAACGTTCTGGTCGGTTTGACATGAATAACGTTGCGTCCTTCGCTGAACTGACAGGCATTGAGCCTATCGGTATGGCAAAAGAGCGTCGTGATGGCTCACCAATCCTGCCACGAAATGAAGCTCAAAAGCTCTATATTAATTCGATTAAACACAAGCAGTTAATTTTTGCCAATGGTGAAGCGGGCTGTGGTAAAACCTTTATCAGCACTGCATTAGCCGCCGATGCATTGTTTAATAAAGATATCAGCAAGATCATTGTGACAAGGCCAGTTCTTCAGGCAGAAGAAGACCTCGGGTTTTTACCGGGGGATATGTCGGAAAAGTTTGCG
This sequence comes from Providencia sp. UF-183, assembly GCF_058246155.1. Taxonomy (NCBI): domain Bacteria; kingdom Pseudomonadati; phylum Pseudomonadota; class Gammaproteobacteria; order Enterobacterales; family Morganellaceae; genus Providencia; species Providencia sp. UF-183. The sequence goes on from NZ_JBSICD010000020.1 coordinate 55,060, forward strand.
CCGTACTTTCGACCTGTGTATGACGTTCTAGCAAAACGGTTAGGGAGTTCGTTCCTGCAATATTGCTTGCGCCCTGAAATTGCGAAGGTAGAGATCGCGCCATTTGCCTATATGCGAGGCCGAACGTTTGAAAATGCCATTGTCATTTTAGATGAGGCGCAAAATGTTACGGTCACCCAAATGAAGATGTTTTTAACGCGTTTGGGGGAAAACGTCACGGTGATTGTGAATGGGGATGTGACCCAGTGCGACTTACCTAATGGGGTTCAATCGGGTCTTGCAGATGCGTTACAACGTTTCAGTAGTGATGAAATGGTCTCGATGGTGAACTTTACCATTGATGATTGTGTGAGATCGCAATTGTGCCATAAAGCGTTATTGGCCTATAACGACTAATTGATTTGCCTCGAGAGTAACGAACATATGCCCCATAAGTGATAGCTGGGGCATATTTTTTATTAATTACAGTTGATTAATGGTACAGCATTTCGTGGACAATTTGCTCGTCAGTTAATGAATACGGGTAATAGGTTGGCCAGTTGTCTAATTGCCCCAATAGTTTCTCTTGTGACTCATTGCCCATATATAAGTGGAAATGCCCTGACGTTTGCGGCTCAATAATATGGTCGCTAAATTGAATGTATTTTGGCGCTTTGGACTTAGCATCTTGGCATTCAAACAGGTAGCGAACGCCTTTTTTACCCGAAGTGTAATGTAAAATTTTATAGCCTGAATACGCATATTGGCAGCTATTGACGACACCGTTTTGAGTAAATTCAATCACGTTATTTTCGATGCCAATACTGTCAACATCTGTGGCGTAACCTTTTTTATAGTAAGCGCGGTATTCTTCAACTGTTTTATCTTTATTTTTCTGCGCTTTACTTTCTAAAACAGCATCCAACTTTCCATTTAATAATAAAGGATTAACTGACTCCCATACACCTTGCCAATCACTTAACGAACGGTCTTTGACATCAGAATCTTCAAAAATGCCTTTTGAAGCTTGAAGGGCTTTTTCTGATTGTGGGTGTGCGTGACTGTGTGAGCCGTGTGCAATAGCAGAAAAACTGCTAATGGCAAAAATGGCACTGAGCGCGGTATTTAATAATGTGTGTTTATGCACTGTCATTTCCTATTTTGATGATGTCTATTTTTATTATGTTATAACATAACATTTATCGCAATAAAAAAATGCACAGGATAGGGGGATTCGATACAAATAAACGAAAAGGCGGGGGAGGCAAGGAGTAGTGAGACGCTTATCAGCGATAACGCAACTGATAAGCGTTGAGGGTAATGTAAAACGGAATTAGTCGTCAGGATTATCCATTACAGCATGGCGTTCATGGTGATAACCTTCTTCATCATAGCCATGTCTCCAATAGGGGATCGCGTAGATATCATCGCGACCAAACCCTTTTTCACGGCGAACAAAACGACGTAAATCACGAATGATCTGGTCTTCACCTGCTATCCAAAATGCACAGTCAGTAGCCGGGATATCCCATGATTTAAATGCGCTAATTAATTCAGCGGTTTTGCTGATATCGCCACAAATCCAGATGATTTCAACCTGAGCAGGTTTTTTAAGTGGGCGTACATCCGCTGGGTTATCCATGCGTAACACCACTTTTCCTTGGGCATCTGCTGGCATTTTTTCTAATAATGCGCCAATAGCAGGCAGTGAACTGGAGTCCCCCGCCATAAAATAGTGTTTTCGACTTGGCAACAGTGGATCTGGGCCGCCAGGGTTAGTGATCCCCATCCAATGACCGGGCTTAGCATCACGGGCAAATAAATAGGCAGGCCCTGTCGCACCATCATGCATGGCAAATTCAATGTCGATTTCGCTAACGTCAGGGCGAATGGCTCTTACGGTATAGGTGCGCACAAATGGGCGAGGTTTATCTTCAGGCCAACTACGGCCTTCTTTACTGAGGATAGGCAGAGCCGGTTGGCTAGATAAGTCAGGGGCTAAAAAGATTTTTAAGTGTCCGCCTTCGCAGTCGGTTGGGTAGTCTGCAAGTTTTTCACCGGTGAAGGTGATGCTACGGATCGAGGGGCTGACATCAGTAATGGATTTAACTTGAATAAGCTGCGGTGGCGCCGGGCGGTAGATATTTTTTTCAACGGGTTGTTCAGTAGCCACGGACGGTCTCCTTCGTTAATGATAATTTTATTATTTGGTAATTATTATCATTATCATATCACGAATATTAATTATTTAACCATTTATATTCATCCTATCTGCCTCACATAAAACAAAAAAGTGCCTTAGGTATTAACATAAGGCACTTGAGTTATCTACTTCACTTTCATCCCAGCAGCGGTCATCATCAACTTAAATACGGAAGAGAAAGCAAACAGTGCTAACACACTTCCTAGCCAGATAATTGCCATCCAACCGAGTTTTTTCCACCAAGGGGAAGCCACTGCGGTATCAATGGTAGCCTTGGTCTGGGGTAATTTTTCCTCTGAAGACATAGTAACTCCAATAGGTATAAACCAAAATAACAGGAATAATGAATAACGCGCCCACTAACATAAAGCCTAAACTTTCAGAAGGGCCCGCTGCGTCACGGAAGCTAATTGCGGGTGGGATCAGAGTCGGCCAAATGCTGATCCCAAGGCCGGTAAAACCGAGGAAAATCAACATCAATGCGGACAAAAATGGCACACTGTCATGTTGCTGGCGCTTTGCGCTTTTTAAGATTAGCCATGTACAACCCAGAACCAATAATGGAACAGGCAAGAAGAAGAACAAGTTTGGCAGCGTGAACCAGCGGTCAAAAATGGCTTCATTAAGCATTGGTGTCCATAAACTAATAACCGCAATTACTGCAACCATCAATAAGGTTAATGGACGCAGAATGCGGTACATCGTGCGGCGTAGGTGCCCCTCTGTTTTCATGATTAGCCAGCCACAAGCCAGTAAGGCATATGCGACAACTAAGCCAAAACCACAAAATAGCGGGAAAGGGGCAAACCAATCAAAGTAGCCACCCATAAAGGTGCGATTTTCTACGTGGAAACCTTGGATAAAGGCACCCACGACAACGCCTTGAACGAACGTGGCAAAAATAGAACCCCAGATGAATGCGTGATCCCAATGGCGGCGGTGAGATTCGTCCGCCCGAAAGCGAAATTCAAATGCCACACCACGGAAAATCAAGGCTAATAGCATAAAGGTGAGTGGAATTGATAACGCATCTAACACAATTGCATAGGCAAGGGGGAATGCACCAAATAAGGCCGCACCACCGAGCACAAGCCACGTCTCGTTACCATCCCAAACGGGGGCAACGCTATTCATCATTAAGTCACGGTCTTGGCTATCTTTTAGGGCAGGATAGAGAATGCCAATCCCTAAATCGAACCCATCCATGACGATATACATCAACATACTAAATACGATGATGACAAACCAAATAAGAGGTAAATCAATGCCCATGAGCTGCGTCCTCCGCGATACCTTTACGAATTAATTTCATCATGTACATGTAGCCGATACCGAACACTCCACCGTAAACCACAAAGAAGGCGATTAAACTGATGCTCATGTGCATTTCACCGTGGGCGCTGACGGCATCTGAGGTGCGCTGCAAGCCATAGACCACCCAAGGTTGACGGCCAATTTCAGTGGTAAACCAGCCCGCTAAAATGGCAATTAATCCAGAGGGCGCCATGATGAACATAAAGCGCAGGAATGTTTTGGATTCATACAGGTTTTTACGGTAACGCAGCCATAATCCCCAAACCCCAGCGGCTATCATTAATAAGCCTAAACCGACCATCACGCGGAATGACCAAAACACCATAAATACATTCGGTCGGTCTTCTGGTGCGTATTCTTTTAACGCAGGCACTTGTTTATCAATGCTGTGGGTTAAAATCAGGCTCGCAAGATACGGAATTTCGATGGCATATTCGGTTTTTTCTTTCTCTTGGTTTGGAATACCAAACAAAATAAGCGGTGTCGCTTCACCTGGTTTGTTTTCCCAGTGGCCTTCCATCGCAGCAACTTTAACCGGTTGATGTTTCAGTGTATTCAAACCGTGCGCATCACCGATTAACGCTTGGAGTGGGGCTAACACTAAAATCAACCACAGCGACATGGAAAACATTTTCTTCATCGCACTGGATTTGTTGCCTTTGAGTAAATGCCAAGCCGCAGAAGCACCAATAAAGAATGCCGCCGCAAGGAACGCTGCCGTGGTCATGTGCAATAAACGGTATGGGAACGATGGGTTGAAAATGACCGCTAACCAATCAACGGGGACGATGCGGCCGTCGATGATTTCGAAGCCTTGTGGCGTTTGCATAAAACTGTTGGATGCCAAAATCCAGAAAGTGGAAATGATGGTACCCAATGCAACCATGCAGGTGGCAAAAAAGTGCAGTTTTTCACCCACGCGGTTCATGCCAAACAGCATGACACCAAGGAAACCCGCTTCAAGGAAGAAAGCAGTTAACACTTCATACGTGAGTAATGGACCCGTAATTCCGCCCGCAAAATCTGAAAAGAAACTCCAGTTGGTACCAAATTGGTATGCCATCACCAATCCAGATACCACGCCCATTCCGAAATTAACTGCAAAAACTTTGGTCCAAAAATGGAACAGTTTTATATAGTCTTCGTCACGTGTTTTTAGCCATAAGCCTTGTAGTACCGCAAGAAAACTTGCGAGACCAATCGTAATGGCTGGGAAAATAATATGGAACGAGACCGTAAACGCGAATTGTATACGGGCAAGTTCCAGCGCAGTTAGTCCAAACATATTGACCCCTGAGTGGATATGTTAATGGCACGCTGCATTTAAAGCCTTGGTGGTCACAATCGAGGCGCTTATCCCTAGCAAAAAAATTGCTCACACCGGAATGCTAATCATCGCAATCCGACTAAAAATGTTTTGTGCTTATAGTTAAAAAAAGTCAGGTGAATGTGTGGATAAGTAGAACATGAGACGATAAACTATAATAGTAACAATTATTGAGTTATTAACTATAACAGTTGAGGCGGCAATGACGAGATATGAACAGTTAGCAGCGCAAATTCGTCAACAAATTGAAGACAATATCTGGCAAGTTGGTGACAGATTACCTTCACTTAGGGAAAGCGTTAAGCAATCAGGTCTTAGCTTAATGACCGTGGTACAAGCTTACCAATTACTTGAAAGCCAAGGATGGGTCGCCGCACGTCCACAGTCTGGGTACTATGTGGCCAACCGAAATAACGCTTTTGCGGCAGCAAAAGGGGGAAAAGGACTCCATTTAAATGAAAATGTAGAGATTAACGCCTCGATATTTGGGGTATTACAAGCTTGTAAGGATCCGGATATTATCCCATTTGGCTCCGCATTTCCAGAACCCGCCTTATTGGATGACCCTAAATTAGCCAAATCATTGGCATCTGTCGCAAGGCGTTTATCCAAATTTAATACGCCCGCGAACTTGCCGCCGGGAAATGAACAATTACGCCGTAATATTGCCCAACGTTATGCAACGCAAGGCATTCATGTTGCTCCAGATGAAATTGTGATCACCGCAGGTGCGATGGAATCACTGGTGCTAAGCTTGCAATCTGTCACCCAACCAGGGGATTGGGTGGTGATTGAATCTCCCGCATTTTATGGCTCATTACAGGCTATCGAACGGCTAAAGCTCAAAGCGATCGCCATTAAAACGGATCCTTTATTTGGTATTGACCTTGATGCATTAGAAGATATTGCCAGCAAATACCCGATTAAAGCCTGCTGGCTAATGACCCATTACCAAAACCCGCTGGGCGGGACAATGCCACAAACCAATAAAAAACGTTTAGTGGATATTTTAAATAAACATCAAATTGCATTAATTGAGGATGATGTTTATGGAGAATTATATTTTGGTAATAAGCAGCCTATTCCTGCAAAAGCGTTAGATACGAAAGGGCATTTTTTCCATTGTTCATCATTTTCGAAGTGTTTAGCCCCCGGCTATCGTGTGGGATGGGTCGCTGCGGGGCATCACGCAACGAAAATTCAGCACTTACAAATGATGAGTACGGTGTCAGCCAGTGTGCCTACACAGCTTGCTATTGCAGAATACCTCTCTTTAGGGGGGTATGATGCCCATCTGCGTAAATTACGGCTCACGATGGAGCAGCGGCAACACCAGATGTTAGGGGCAATCGCCAAATATATGCCGCCTTCAGTTAAAGTGAATATGCCCAAAGGTGGGTACTTTTTGTGGTTAGAATTCGAACCCCCGTTTAATGCTATTCGGTTATATCAATTAGCATTAAAAGAAGGCATTAGTATTGCACCGGGCAGTATGTTTTCAACAAGCGATCAGTTTAACCATGCATTTCGTTTAAATGTCTCTTTTACGTGGACTGAACGTATTGAAGAGGCGATGAAAACATTAGGTCGGTTATGTCACCATTTAATTAAAGAGAAGCGCGATTAGTCACATTATTGTTGTAAATTCATTGCCTTGAAAGACTAACTTTGCGACTCTAAGTAGAAATCTAAAACAGTGAATAACAACGTTTTGGGAGGTAATGTGAAAATTAAATGTTTTGATATCACCGATTTGCCAAACCTCAAATGGAATGATGGAGGCGGGGCTAGCCAAGAAGTTTTTTGCTGGCCAGTTGCCTCGGATTATTCATTACGTGCAAGCATCGCGACGATTAACCAAGATAGCTATCTTAAACGATACGCTGAAGGTGAAAGGCTAGTTATCTTGCTCAATAACCAAGAAATAACATTAAGCGATAATAAAAGCTTTATGCAGCGGTTGAGCCACATTGGGGAGAGTGCCCAATTTTCGGCTCAGCAATATGCAGCAATAAATGTGAGCCAGCCGAATACACAGCTATTGAATTTTATTTTTCGAGCGGATCGCTGGGTAGCAAAAAGTACTTTAGTAACAGAAACGTGCAAATTGCCGAATAACCAATCGGGTCTAGTTTTTGTGCTAAGTGGCGAATGGGCCGTGTCTGGCGGGAACTGTAATCGAATGGCAGTTGGACAAGGCGGTTGGTGGTTACCGGATATCGGCGAAGGTGAAGTGACTCCCCTGAGTGCCGATAGCCAGTTGATTTGGATTGAATTATTACCGCGCTAGCTCGCGGCTAACCCTATGGCTGCAAAGGTTAACAAGCCGCCAGCCACCCCCTCAGTGATACGGCGTTTATTATCGTTATAACCTTGTTTTTTATGCATGGATGCAAACAACACGCCAATGACCCCATAAATCACCACACAAGAAACAATAAAAGTGGCAGAAAGGATTAACGATTGAATCGCAACACTTTCGCTTAACTGAATAAAATTAGGCAAAATCGCAAAATAGACCAATAACCCTTTAGGGTTTAAAAAACTGGTTAAAAATGCCTTACCAATCACGGCTTTATTCGATACCTTTTGTATTTTGACTTCGTTGGCTTTCATTGCAGACATGATCATCCGCACGGCAAGGTATGCCACATAGGCAACACCGACCCATTTTATTGTGTGAAATACCATCGGTGAGGCTGCAACAATCGCGGCTAAGCCAAGTGCGGCGAGTATTGCATGGGCAAGGTAGCCTAAAATAATGCCTAAATTTGCTTTCCAAGCGGCGCTTGCCCCACCTGAAAGCCCTTGTGCTGAAATGAATAAAATATCTGGGCCCGGTGTGCAAATCAGTGGGATCACGGTAGCACTGAATAATGCTAAAGTGTGTAATTCCATACGATGACCTCTTTGGTTTTTATTGTTGATGAGGCAACTGGCCAGCTGCGTAAAAATTATAGCGATAATGCAGTAGTATAGGGTTGTTTTATTGCTTGAAAATAACAATAAATTGGCATTGAATATCAATAAGTATTAATAAGTGAGTGTTGGATATCAATAAAAATGAATATGATAAAACTTGATGCTATTGATAGGCGCATTTTGCAAGTGTTACAGCGTGATGGAAAAATACAGAATGTCGAACTGGCTAAGGAGGTTGGGCTTTCCCCCTCGCCTTGTTTGCGTCGCGTAAAACTGCTTGAAGAGGCAGGCGTCATCAAGCGCTATGTGGCGGTGCTTGATGGGGCAAAAATTGGGGCTGGCTTGTCGCTATTTGCGCGTATTTGGTTTAAAACTCAGGATGCGAAAACCATTAACCAATTTGTTGAAGACATCAAGCAGATGCCTGAAGTCGTGGAATGCCACCTAATGGCGGGGGAATGTGATGCACTAATTCGTATAGTAACGAAAGACCTTGCCTCGTATCGCCGTTTTCACGCCGATCATTTAACACAAATAAACAGCATCCAAAGTATTAAAACTGAAGTCCCTATGGAAACGGTTAAGGTCACTTACGCGCTGCCACTTTAGCGATTACGGTTGGATAAACTTGGCGGGAACGTGCTCAGTTAACCAAACATGGTTATCGGATAAGTAAAATTGATAACCTGACTCTATCATTTTTTTGGCTTCAATTACTAAAACGATGGGCTTACCGTGCCGTGCGCCTACATGGGTTGCCGTCTCTGTATTATCTGATAAATGGACATGGTGACGGTTACCCGCTAATAACCCTTGTTGCCTAATTGAATCAACAAAGCGGGTCGCTGTTCCATGGTAAAGGAACTCTGGGGGAATTTGTGAAACGTGATTCAGGCTAACCTGTTGGCTTGAATGCCCTTGTGCTGCGCGGATTTGGGTGTGTTCAGCATTGAAGGTAAAGCGCTTTTTATTGTTATTTTCGACGACATACTCTAATAGTTCACGGGTGAGCTTTTTCCCGTGGCGGTTAGCGTGTAATAATAATTCATCGACACTAACCCAGCCATCTTGGTCAAGTGTGAGTGAAATAGATTCAGGTTTATGGCGTAAAACGTAGCTTAAGAACTTGCTAATTTGAATTGTTTTGTCTTGCATATACTGCCTATTAATAATATTTATTTCCTTTAAGTTTAATTTAATTAATAACTAAGCGTAATTAATTAGTGAAATCATAACGAAGTGACAGAATAAAAACGATGTAAATAATCCTAAAATGTTTTTTGCACCAAAAAATTATTTTTTCTAATCAATTAAAGACAGGTGCCTGATTGCTTCGATAACAATTGATCTGAATTAGTTAAAAATACTTTCTATTAAATTCAAATTACGAATGAAAATCTGTAATAGGACGCATTAGTGATATTTATTATTTGTTGGTTTGAAATTTAATGTTACATTTTGAAAAATAATCATTCATTTTAAATATCAGGGTAAATATAATTTTTCTTGATGTTTTTTAGTGTGATTGTAATTCGAAATATAAATTATTATATAACCATTCGTAATGAGATTGAATAGTGTGTTGTTTGTAACGTGTTGAGTATGTAAGGAATTTATGGGTGAATAACTGTGAGGTAAATACGTTGAAATAGAATTTTTTGTTGATCCTGCGCAATTTCATTTTGCTTCAATTATTTATACTGAGTTTATTAATTTGGCAACTAATAGATAGTTTTAATTTAGAGATTAAATAACCTCAATCTCACCATAAATGTGCTGTATATACTGTTTGCTCCGTTATTAATGTCAGTCAGAATTAATCAAATAATTAGATGTTAATTACATAACCATATTCTATAACAAAATTGATTCATAAAATATCTTCCCTTATTAAAGGTAAATGAATGATCTATCCGATGACAGATAGCATGCTGTCCACACTCAAAAATGATAAGTTTTCACGCTATGCTATGCGCTATTTAGCGATTGAGAAAAAGACGCAATCTGCTATTTCAGAGTATGGCTTAGGTTTTGAAATTCCTTTTTCACAGCAAACTGAAATTCAACAACTGAAAACGGAGTTAAAAACCCTAGGGGCGGTTTTTGCAAATAATGGCAAAAGCATCCACAGCGGCTGGCTCTCTAGCGCCTGTGTGCAATGTCGTACGGGGGAAGGGAGCCATACCACATTCTTGTCTTTAAAATGCCATCGAGATTGTTATTTCTGCTTTAACCCTAATCAAGAAAATTATGACGGTTTTCAACAGGAAATGCGTGATGCGATAGGTGAAGTCGACGCGATTGCTGAGCAAGACTATCCATTATCCCACATTGCACTAACGGGGGGAGAGCCGCTGCTATTTCGAGAAGAAAGTATTCAATTCTTTCAACGTGTACAGCAAAAATTACCGCAAGTTCACACCCGCTTATATACCGCAGGCGACCCGCTAGACCGCAATACGGCGCTTGCATTAGCCAAAGCAGGGCTACAAGAGGTGCGCTTTAGTATCAAGATTGATGATCCAAAAGAACGTATTGAAAAGGTGTTGCACCGTATTGCGTTAGCGCGCGAAATTTTCCCTACGGTGATGGTGGAAATGCCTGTTATCCCTAATACTGAAGAACAAATGTATCAGTTACTGATGCAACTCGATGACATTGGTATTGATGGCATCAATTTATTGGAATTTTGCTTTCCTCTCACCAATAGCCATGAATACAAAGCCCGCCATTTTGAGTTAAAAAACCCACCTTATGAGGTGTATTACAACTATTGGTATGCAGGTGGCCTTGCGGTTGCGGATAGTGAATTAGCCTGCTTACGAGTGCTGAAGTTTTCATTAGAAAAAAAATTATCCATTGGTGTGCATTATTGCTCCTTAGAAAATAAGCATACGGGGCAAGTGTACCAAAGTAACGCGTTTTTCCAGCACGATGAGCAAGTCATGGGCCCCCATTATCTTTTCTCCACAAAAGATTATTTCTTTAAAAGTGCCAAGGTGTTTGGCGATGATTGCGAGAAAGTGGCCCACTATTTAAAACAAGCCAATGCGCCATTCGAACAAGAGTTACTCCACGGTTTTTTACAATTTAACCCTGAATCGATTTCGTCTTTGCAACCGCTGGCAAATCTCCCCATCGCACTGACTTCTCATATCGTTGAACCGGATGAAAACGGTAATCCACTGATTAAAGAAGTGCGCATTGAGCTAACCACACCCACTGAATTTTTATTGGCCGACATACAGGGAGGTTCCTGTGAAAAATGAAAACCCAACGTTAGATTTTTTGTATGCAAGGCAGTTTGCTTATGACGTATTGCGCCGCTTATTCATGGAAGAGCCGACACCTGAATTACTGCGATATTTGAGTGAGGCAGGGTTGGCGCTATTTCCCTGCGAAGACAGTTTGCCTGTGATGGCGGATGCCGTGAGTGCAATGCAAACCGATTTGCAAGCTCGCAATTTACAAGCCGGTTCAGAAGATTTTGAAGATTTACATTGGGACTTTACGCGTCTATTCATTGGGCCAGAAGCGCCTCCTGTAGCACCTTGGGAGTCTACGTATGTTTCTAGAGACAAGCTGTTATTCCAAGAAAGCACCCTTGCTGTGAAATCATTCTATCAAAAATATGGATTTGAATTAGGGCACAAAGAATTCGAAGCCGCAGACCATATTGGTTATGAATTAGATTTTATGTGGAATCTGAGTCAGAAAATTGTTGAATGCACCGAATTAACAGCTGAACTCACTGATGAATCAAAAGTGTTATTACAGGCATCAAGCTTATTTTTAAATAACCACCTCTTGGCGTTTATTACCCCATTTTGCCGTGACCTGCATAACCACGCCAATACCCCATTTTATCGCCAGTTGAGTGCGCTGTTAGAGCCATTTTTACGAAATGATCAAAAGAAAATCAACGAACTAGTCAATTTATAATAATAAAACGAAAGGAAGAGGTAAGAGCAATGTCAGAAAGACAGAAAATAGCCTTAAGTCGTCGTTCATTTATAGCATGGACGTCGGCAGCATCGGTGATGGCGACATTACCGATGAGCAAACGGCTTTATGCATCAACACCAGAAGAAGAAAAAGCCATTGTCCAAGCCACTGATGCCGTCACTAAAGGGAAATGGAAGCCCGTTGCGTGCTGGCATAACTGCGGTGGGCGCTGTGTGAATAAAGCGCTGGTGGTCGATGGTGTGGTGGTTAGGCAAAAAACCGATGACGTGGTTGCCGACTCGCCTGATTTTCCACAGCAACGCGGTTGCTTGCGTGGGCGTTCTCAGCGTAAGCAAGTTTTTGGCGCCGACCGCTTAAAATACCCAATGAAGCGCAAAGGTTGGGCGCCGGGTGGCGGAGATAAAAGCCTACGTGGGCGTGACCAATGGGTGCGGATCAGTTGGGATGAAGCCCTTGGTATTATTGCCACTGAGACAAAGCGCATTAAAGAAATATACGGTAAGGAATCTATTTGGATCACCGGTGGAAACGGTGTTGATATCCAAAACGTGTACGCGAAAGCCGGCGGCTTTGTGGGGGATTGGGGAACCACCTCATGGGGTGCTTGGTTTGAAACACCTGCTCACCTCGGTTTATTAGAAGGTTTTTACACTTTCGGAACCAATGACCGCTTTGATATGCGTAACTCGCAGCTTATTGTGATGTGGGGCGCTAACCCTGCATGGAGCAGCCCGGGTAGCCCAACCTATAACTATTATCAGGCCAAAAAAGCGGGTGCGCGTTTTATCAGTATTGACCCGAGTTATACCACGACCGCTGAATTAATGGATGCGGATTGGTACCCAATTAATCCAGGCACTGACCACGCGCTGGCACTGGGCATTATGTATGCGCTTTTGGAAATGGATAGCCCAGATAACCCATTAATTGATTGGGAATTTTTACGCCGTTGTACAGTTGGTTTCGATGAGAAAAATATGCCAGCGGGTGCTGACCCGAAAGGCAACTTCAAAGATTATTTATTAGGCACGTATTCCGGTGAACCAAAAACCCCTGAATGGGCAGCGAACATTTGTGGCTTATCAGTGGCAGACATTCGCACATTGGCACGTGAAATTGGTGGAACAAACCGTGTTGCATTACTAACAGGTTGGGCACCTGCACGTATCCATAATGGTGAAGGATGGGTTCAAGCATTCTCAACATTAGGTTTTATGACTGGGCATATGGGACGTCCGGGACGTATGACTGGGGTGAGCTGCCACTTTGCTGCGGGCAATAATGGCACACGCTTAGTGATGGCTGGTGCAAGTGGTTTACCTTCAGTGCCTAACCCTGTGAGCTTGAAAATCAACCACAATGAGCTGAACCGAGCGTTGCTGGAGAAAAAATTCCGCCAGCGTGGGGTGGGCGATGTTGATGCGAACATCCAAATGATTATTCACCCGTTCAATGCGACGTTGCAAACGCGGGCGAATATTACCCAAAGTATTGAAGCCTATAGAAAAGATGTCGAATTAATCGTGACAGCTGCTTACGTGCCACATACCTGCGCAAAATACTCCGATATTGTTTTGCCTGTCACGACCGAATGGGAACGCGATGGCACTATCTTAAACCCAAGTAACCGTGAAGTTATTATTGCTGCCGTGAATGTGACACCACCACTTTATGAAGCAAAAAGTGACCAATGGATTGCCAAAGAACTGGGCGTACGCCTTGGAATAGATGTGGACGAAGTCTTCCCTATTTCAGAAAAACAGCAGTTTTTTAATAAGCTCAATGGAGCAACCATTATCGGGGAAGATGGACAGACTAAAGAACCTCTACTCACTATCACCCAAGCAGATATTGATGAATGGCAAGTTACAGGGAAACCACAGCAAGGCCGCTTGACATTGAATGAGTTCTTAACTGTCGGTAAATACCAAGTACAACGTACAGAGGGTGACAATTACGGCTATATCGCCTATGAGGACTTTATTCGCGACCCGCAAGCTAACCCACGCCCAACCCCAAGTGGTAAATTTGAAATTTATTGCCAAACATTGGTGGAAAAAGCCGATGAATGTGGTTGGACCAAATTACCGCCAATCCCAGAATACATTCCTTCTGCAAGTGGTTATGAAGCTAGCTTCAAAGACTTCAACAAAAAAGAGAAGGGAGATTATCCGTTCCAAATCTACAACCCGCACTATTTACGCCGTTCACACAGTACCTTAGATAATGTGCCGTGGTTGCGTGAACAGTGGCCAAGCCCAATTTACATCAACGCATCTGATGCTAAACGCTTAGGGGTTAAGCACGGTGAAACGGTATTAATTACTAGCCCTCATGGGAAGATTGTTCGCCCAGCGCTTGTCACGCAAACCATGAAACCGGGTGTCGTGGCTTTACCTCATGGTAGCTGGACGGATGTCGATGAAAAAACAGGGATAGATATGGCGGGGGCAGATAATACGCTGACGATCCAAGTTCCGACAGGGTTAGGAACATCAGGGTGGAACACGATGCTCTGTAACATCGAAAAATGGGACGGTGATCAGCTAGTTCCAGATGTTGCTATTCCACAGCGTATTATTTTTTAAGGGGCGATAAATAATGGATAAACAAGTCGGATTTTATATCAATGTTGCCGCCTGTATTGGCTGTAAAACCTGCGTTGTAGCATGTAAAGACAAAAATGACCTTGAAGTTGGGCGTAATTTTCGCCGCGTTTACGACATCGAAGTGGGGGAATACCCGCGTCCGCGCCGTTGGCATCTATCTATTGCATGTAATCACTGTGATGACCCGCAATGTGTTAGCCACTGCCCAACAACGGCAATGCACAAACGAGAAGAAGATGGTGTTGTCTTGGTCGACCACGATAAATGCGTCGGTTGCCGTTATTGCACATGGGCTTGCCCATATGAAGCGCCGCAATTTGATGCAAGCATCGGCATGATGACCAAGTGTGATACCTGCATTGATTTACGCGAGCAAGGGGGGAACCCGATGTGTGTTGATTCCTGCCCAATGCGTGCGATTGAATTTGGGCTCATCAGTGAGCTGCGTAAAAAATATGGCACAAATGCAGATATTGATGGTTTGCCAAGTTCAAGTATCACCAAACCCAACCTCGTTGTTGGCACGAAAGGATAAGGAGAATTATCATGCATGAATTTCCATTGGTGATTTTCACCTTATTTATGCAGGCATCCGTTGGCTGCTTGGTGGTTTCACTGCTGTGCTCTTGTCGCATATTAGAAGGAAGTGAAAAAATACAGCTCCTTAAAAAGCCTGTTGTGGCGAGCTTTGTTTTAGGGTGCGTAGGGTTATTGGGCTCGTTATTCCATATGGGTAATCCATTACACATGTTTTACACCATGGTACATGTTTCCAGCTCTTGGATGAGTCGTGAAGTGTGGGCAACTGCGATTTACATGGCACTGTTATTTTTGAGCACAGCCTTGTTACTACTCAAAAATAAAGCGAATAACGCATTGCTAGCCCTCAGTGCCATTGCAGGTTTAGTGTACATGTACGCAATGTCGGCGCTGTACGCGAACACGCTGTTCAACCTGTGGGGCGGCTTATTTACTTACGCTAGCTTCTTTGGGGCTGTGTTATTGGTTGGCGGTGTGATTGCGGCTTCATTCCTCGTAGGTAGTCTACGTTCTTCGGGTAAAGAAGAGAAACTTAAGCGTGTAGTAAAAGCCTCATTAGGTGTGGGAGTGATAGGGATTTTATTGATGTTACTCGGTGCATTGTCATTACTGAGCAATATCGGTGAGCCAATTTATATGGGTATGACTCCGCGTGAATTGCCTGAAGGATTACTTAGCCTGAGCATTACCCGTGTGGCGTTAATTGCGGTAGGCGTTCTGTTTGTTGGGCGCTTATTGTGCCAAAAATCAAGCCAATCAACGAATGCCACGTTGGTCATGTCATTCGCTGCACTGTGTATTTTTGTCGGTGAAGGTGTTGGTCGTATCGTATTTTTCTCGCTCGGAGGCTAATTTTAACTCTTGAGTTATTGAAAATCCGAAGGTAGCCCCTTCGGATTTTTATTTGTCTTTTTTTTAGCCTAAAAAAAGAATAATGGCTAATAATTTAATTATTTAGATGTTTTTGTTATAAGAAAAAGAGTAAATCTGGTTGATTATTACTAATGATTATAATTATCATTATTGATCTTAATCTTCTTTGTTAACTCGCCTTTTATGAACTTGAAAACTCGCAAACTACTTTTGCCATTGGCAATTTCTGCTTCATTGATTTCTCACTATGCTTTTGCGGCTGATAACGCTAAAAATGACCAAATCACCGTCACGGGTAACTGGCTTGAAAATACCGAAGACAGCGAAGTGGTATTTAACCATCCCGGTGCACGAACCGTTAAAACACAGCAACAAATTAAAGAAACGGGCAGTGAAACCATTGCGGATGCACTAAAAGGCATTCCCGGTGTTCAAGTGCGTGAAAGTAATGGAACAGGGGGAAGTGATGTTTCCTTAAACGTTGGTGTGCGCGGTTTAACCTCACGTTTATCGCCACGTTCAACGATCCTACTTGATGGAATGCCGTTGGCGGCAGCGCCTTATGGCCAGCCACAACTTTCCATGTCACCACTTTCGTTAGGCAGTATTGAATCCATCGATGTTATCCGTGGAGGGGCTTCTGTACGTTACGGGCCACAAAACGTAGGTGGAGTGATTAACTTTGTGACCAAGCCAATTCCAAAGGCGTTTGGTGGCGGGGTTTCGGTACAAACCCAAGGGGCGAAAACAGGTGGGTTAAAGACCTTAGTAGATGCCTCATTGGGTGGCTCTAAAGCTGATGACTCAGCCGGTGCGATGATCCTGTATTCAGGTTTGCATGGGCAAGGTTACCGCAAAAGTAACGATAATACCGATATTGATGATTTTATGTTGAAAACCCGTTATGCCATCACGGATAACGACGAGCTATTAGCGAATTTCCACTATTATCATGCGATGTCTGGAATGCCGGGCGGGTTAACCCAAGCTCAATATAATGCAGACCCATTCCAATCAACGCGGCCATATGACCGTTTTGAGGGGAATCGCCAAGATATGTCATTGAAATATAAGCATGAAGAAGATGACAAACAATTCGAATTAATGACGTGGTTCAGCAAAAGCTACCGTGGCAGCTATATTGAAAGCGACCATAAAGACAAAGCCAACGAAAGGCGTCTGGTTTCTTACCCGCGCCACTATACCGCGTATGCCATTGAGCCAAGTTATTCGCAACTCTTCCGTTTCGATAACATGTCCCATGAAGTGACCGTGGGCTACCGTTATTTAAATGAAACCGCTGATGAAAAAGCTTATCGCTCAAATTGGTACCAAGCTGGCACGCAAAACACACGTCCAAGCACCAATGACTACTACCAACACACCTCGGGCGGAACGGAAGCGCACGCGATTTACCTTGATGACACCATTGATGTCGGTAACTGGACTATCATTCCGGGTATTCGCTACGAAAACATCAATATTCACTTAAACGACAGTTTTAAAAATCAAAACCGCAGCAAGCGTTACAGCGAGCCACTTCCTGCTTTGGCGGTGATTTACCATATTGATGATGAGTGGAAATTATTTGCGAATGCCAGCACCTCATTTGGTAGTTTGCAATACTTCCAATTGAATACAAAAGGGGTTGGCAACTCACCAGCTAACGGGTTAAGTGCAGAAAAAGCCCATAACTATGAAGTGGGTACGAAATACGACAATACCGCGCTCTCTTTAGAAGCGACTTTATTCTATATCGACTTCGACGACCAACTTCTTTATGTTGAAAATACAACGGGTTGGACTAACTTAGGCGCGACGACGCACCAAGGTGTTGAGCTAGCGGCAAGGTACAATTTAGCCGATCTCACTGATGTCCTTGATGGTGTAAGCGTGTATAGCACTTATACCTATACTAAGGCAGTCAGCAAGAAAGGGGATTTCGCCCATAAAGACTTACCGTTCTATTCACGCCAAGTGATCACCGCAGGTAGCCGTTATGAAACTGGCAATTGGGTGTGGAACCTAAATACCTATGCACAATCCACTCAGGAATCACCAGGGACAACAAGTCATTATGTGACCGAACCAAGTGCAGATGGTCGTTATGGAACAATACCCGGTTATATGGTATGGGATGCTCGCGGGGAATACCACTTTGGTAAAAGTTTGTCTGATTTAACGTTATCAGCTGGTATTAAAAACTTATTTGATCAAACCTATTTTACTCGCTCGACGGATAACAACTATGGGATCTATGTTGGGCAACCGAGAACATATTATGTTCAAGCCTCGGTGAAATTTTAATTAAGATAAGGCAGGATGATGATAGGTCGATTTATCAATAAGTATTGCTTATTTGGGTTATTGAGTCTGTTCGGTGCGGCGACGAGTTTCGCTGCACCCATTACAGTGACCGATATCGCGGGGCGGGAAGTTACCGTCAATGCGCCTGTTTCACGGGTGATGCTGGCGGATAGCCGTGTGCTGGTCGCGTTGAATATCTTGCACCCACAAAGCCCATTAAAAGGCATTATTGCGTGGGATGATGCACTGGTTAAAAAAGCGCCTGATTTAAGCGCGGCGTACAGTAAAAAGTTTCCTGAATTGAGCAAAATTCCTGTTTTTCCAAATCCTTACACAACCGACTTTAGTGTTGAAAAGGCCTTGGTTGCTCAACCTGATTTACTGATTTTTGATATCGGCTTGAAAAGCAAGTTGACAGAAAGTGGCACGCTATCGTTACTGGAAAAAAGCGGTCTGCCTGTTATTTTTATCGATTTTCGCCAATACCCGCTGAAAAACACCATGCCGAGTATGACATTATTAGGTCAAGTGTTCGGTGAACCACAACAAGCGGAAGCATTTAACCAGTTTTATCAACAAAGATTGGATTTGATCCGCAGTAAAGTGGCAACACTCGATAAAAGCCAGCGCCCAAGTGTGTTTATTGAAAGAGCCGCGGGGATTTCCGGTGAAGATTATTGCTGCAAAACCTTTGGAAATGGCAATTTTGGTGAATTTGTTGAAACGGCAGGGGGAAATAACCTCGGTTCACAGTGGTTCAGCACTGGAATGGGCGGTGAAATTAACGAAGAGCAGTTAATCCACAGTAATCCTGAGTATTATTTAATGACTGCCGCGGATTGGGATAGCACGCGTAAAGGCAGCTCTTCAGTTCCTTTAGGGTATACGGGCGATAAAGCTAAATCGCAGGCTAGGTTAACCAAGC
The DNA here is from genome assembly GCF_058246155.1 of Providencia sp. UF-183. Taxonomy (NCBI): domain Bacteria; kingdom Pseudomonadati; phylum Pseudomonadota; class Gammaproteobacteria; order Enterobacterales; family Morganellaceae; genus Providencia; species Providencia sp. UF-183. Next base: position 74,025 of record NZ_JBSICD010000020.1, read on the forward strand.
TGATGGAACGCCCTAAGTTGCGCTCATTAGCGGCATATCAAAATAAGCAGGTTTTAGCGCTATACCAGCAATATTACGATACTCCGTTTAATATTATTGCGGTGGAAGCGATAGCGAAGTTTTTACATCCAAATTTATTTACCGAACTCGACCCACAAGCGGATAGCGATTATCTGCACAAAACCTTCACGGCATTAGAGGGCGATGGTGTGTTCTGGGTTAAAGCGGAGTAAAAACGTGCCTTCTTTATTGGCCTGCTTGAATGTTAAAGCAGGCCAATATTTTGATGACATCAATATGAATTAATTATGCTTTTTTGACCACGGGTAACATGATTTTCGATGGGTGTTTTTTGGAAATATGAATACTGTTACGTGCGACTTTCCATGTTCTATCCCCCGCGATAGTTTCCCCTGTATTGGTGTTGAAATCATATTTGGGGAAATTGCTACTGGAAATATCTAACCGAATACGGTGCCCTTTTACAAAACGGTTAGCGCAAGCAAACGGTTTGATTTTAATTTCGATAACTTCATTAGGGTTTAACAAGGTTTTTTGCTCATACCCTTTATGAAAACGGCAACGGAAAATACCATCAGTAATATTCATTGCATAACCTTGCGGGTAATCTTCACTCGGCGGGTAAACATCAATCAATTTTGCCGTAAAATCGGTATCTAGGGCATCACTGCTTACCCACAACGACACTTCAATATCACCAGCCAAACAGATATCTTCTTGTAAAATCTCGGTTTCAAAAACTAAAATATCAGGGCGAGCGGAAAGTGGTAAGTTATTTTGTTGGCTGCCAAAAAAATCAGGCAGTTCACGTTGGTCGAACGCACCACCCCAAAAAATAGGCTGGCCTGATGTTAAGGCGCCACCGATGGTTGGAACGGGGTTTTTAGGATCATAACAATAGGATATTGTTGTTTGCTTAGGGGACTCTTCACGCTGGAGTGACTGGTTTTCCCAAAGGAAAAAAGGGGTATTTTCAACATTGGGTAATGGCCACTCTTGATGGTGAACCCATTCACCGCCATGTTCTAAACGCCCCTCAGGATTGCGTTTACCACTACCACCACCCATCATAAAAAAAGTGATATCTTGCTGCTGCGTTGGTGGGTTAAGGCCTTTTAAATGGGTTTCGAACCATGCTAAACGGCAGGTTAACCAATCTTCGCTGACATTGTGGTCAAAGGCGGCAACTTCACCAAATTCAGCATTACCGCTATGGGTAATGTTTCGGTCACCATGCAACCAAGGACCCATAATTAATTTCTGTGGTGATTGCTTTGTTGTAGTGAATGCGCGGTAGTTATCTAATGTCGAGCTGACATAGGCATCATACCAACTGGACATAAATAATACGGGAATATCGGGGATCTGGTCGTAATAGCCTTCTGCGTAGATACCGATTTTTTTCCAGTAATCGCTAAAACACTCTTCTTCCCATTGCTCGAATAAATAAGACTCATATTCAGGCACATGTTTTAATAATGTATGCCCTTGGTGCCATGGCATAGCGGCAAACCAGTCGTGGATATTCTCTTGAGATAAAGCCGTTGAAACTGTGGAGGATTGTTGAGCGATAGGGCTGAGTTTCGCTTGTTTATACGCCCAAGTGGCTTGTTTGAGCTCAAAAGCACCCCCTTGGCGAATACCACACTGAAATGCATTAGCAAAACCACCGGAATCTAACACCATGGTAGATAAGCCTGGCGGATTCAAACAGGCCATCGCTAATTGTGTGTGCGCGGCGTAAGACAGCCCCATCGAACCGATTTTTCCGTTACACCAAGGTTGATTCATAATCCATTGCAATGTATCGAAGCCGTCTTCTGCCTCATTAATATATTTGGTGAATTTGCCTTCAGATTCATAACGGCCACGGCAGTCTTGATAAATAACGATAAAGCCCGCATCGGTGAAACAACGCGCCATCTCCTGACGCGTAATCTGGTGCCCTGCAACTGTCTTTTCAGAACGGGAAGGGGCGGTTTTATCATAAGGTGTGCGTTCAATAATCACGGGGCAAGGTGAGCCCTCTGCTTCCTGTGGAAAATAGACATCCGTTGAAAGGGTTATTCCATCACGCATAACAATGCGGAAATTCTTCATATCCATACGGCTAATATCCTATAGTGACTGCGATAGTCAGTAAGCCAATACCAACAGCCATAAAAATTAAAAATAGCGGGAAAATATATTTTGCCCAAGTTGTCCAGCTAACACCTGCGGTGGCTAAAAAGATGAGTAATCCACTGGAAGTCGGGGTGATCATATTGGTCAGCCCATTACCCATTAAGAAAGCGAATACAGTCGTTTGTGGAGAAACGCCAGAAATCTCACCCACAGGGCCTAAAATTGGCATGGTGACTGCGGCTTGCCCTGAAGTTGAAGGGATAGCGACATCTAATAATAACTGGGAAATAAACATGCTGTATGAAGAAACATAAGCCCCATGATTGCCCACTAAACCAACCAGTTGGTGAATAATCGTATCGAGAATTTTCCCTTGGGAAAGAATGATTTCAACAGCGGTTGCAAGCCCGATAAGCACACCTGCAATCAGTACTTTTTTCATTCCGCTGACAAATGCATCAGCTGCTGCGCTGGCTGTTAGGCCACTGCAAAAAGTTAAAACTACGCTTAAAAATAAATAATAAGCAGATAAATCATTATTCTTCCAATGCCAGCGATTAGAGGCATAGACTAAAAAAGCCACGCCAATGGCTAACACGATCAACATTAATTTATGTCGCCCCGTCAGCGCACTTGACTGGCTATTTTCTTCGACAACATAGCGGGTTAATGTCGTTTTACGGATACTGTAAAAGACGAATAAAATCCCTAAGCTGATAAAAATAAAGTAGGCGGCAACCCGCATGCTTAAACCACTGAACACAGGCAGACCAACCAGCGGCTGAGCGATGGATAGAGCATACGGGTTAGTAATCGATGCGAGGTAACCCACTTTAACGGCGATGGCGACAATCGCAAGGCCGATAAGCTCATTAAGCCCAACACGTTTCATCAACGCTATCACCATCGGGATCACCAAAAGGTACTCTTTGGCTAACCCCATAAAGGTACTTCCCATGGAGAAAACGATCATTAAAAAGGGGATTAATAAGTAAATATTGCCCCGAGTAACATGCAATAGCCTTTCAAGCCCTGATTCGATTGCCCCCGTTTTATTGAGGATCCCAAACATCCCTCCAATAAACAGCACCATATAAATGAGGGGGGACTGCTTAATGATCCCCTCTGGAATGGCTTTAAATAGCTGGATTAAACTGACGGGAGCCGCTTCATTTTCAGCGGGCTTTTCGGTTCCTAAGACTTGCTCAAAGTTCACTTCTTTGGAAATTGTTTGATAGGAGTCAGGAATGACTTTTTTACCGTCGCGTTCATATTGCCCAGACTCAACAAAATAGGTCATTAAAAAGGCAATAATCACGATAGTTAACATCACTAAAACGGGGTTCATCTGCCAACCTGGCGATGCACTTTGCTTAAGGGATTGTGTTGTTTGCATGGTGTAGTCTCTTTTATTGGTTTAATTATTAGGGATAAAACCGAGTTGCCTCGAGATACGTAAAGCGGACTGAAGAAGTTGTTCCGTCATTTCTTTTTCTTTTTCATCAGAAAAACGGCTAAGAGGTAGGCTGATACTGAGTGCCGCAATGCAATCCCCATTTTGCGAAAAAATTGGAGCGGCAATTGCACCTATTCCTGCTGTTAATTCCCCACGCGTAATGGCAAAGCCCCGAGAATGTATATCTGCGAGTGTTTGGGAAAGAGAAGGGTTTTTTGTCGTAAAATGGGATTGCACATCTAACGGGGAATAGGCGAGCAAGACTCTTCCTGATGCGCCAGAACCGAGAGCACGACGATTACCTGCCTCACTACGAACTTGGAGTGATTGCCCTGACGGCTTATGTAAAACTTGAAGCACTTCGTCGTTATCGCGTATACGCAGCTGAATGTTTTCATCGAAGCGTTGACGAAGCTGTTCTGCTTCAATTTCAGCGACTTGGATATAGTCAATTTGTTGACGTGCGCAATTGCCTAAGCTTAATAATTGATGTCCTAAATGATAGGTAACAGGACTTTCATTTTTTTGCACAAAATGTCGGTTTTCTAATGTGCAGAGTAAGCGGTAAACCTTTGACTTATTCATACCGGATAAACGCGCGAGTTCGCTTAACCCAAGGTTATTTTTCTCACCTAATAACATTAGGATCAAAAGGGCATCATCAACAGCCGTCACAATATTATCTTTCATGCTAACCTCAATCGGTTTATACAGTAAACCACTGGTTTATATAATAAAATTAGCATGGAGAATAACAAAAAATGATTCAAGGGAGTTGTTAATAAATTGTGAGGTGAGTTAGGGTTTTTAAAATGGAATTTGGTGGGTTATGGAACTAATAAAGTAATTATTTTTAAATAAAACAGATGGTTAAAATTTATTCTGGGTGGGGAACGATTTAACTGCGATTTGATACAACAAAGTGTGGTTGATGATCAAATCGCCCAAAAATACCCGTTATCTGGTTCGCCTAGTAAAATTGAGCATGGCACCCGCGATAATCAATGCGACACCAATTAATTGCAAATAGGCATTTTGGCTTTGTAATCCATTAACCATATCTATCACTAAGCTTGATATCATTTGGCCGCAAATGGCGAGTACAGATGTTAACATCACCCCTAACAATGGCAAAACATAGCTATTGATGACGACAAAAAATGCGCCAATTATCCCGCCAACAAAGGCAATTAGCGGAATATCGTTAAGGTTAAATTGATATTGGTTTAGGGCTAATACAATGACCGTTAAAAATAAAAAGCCAATTACATGGTTAATTAGAGCGCTATAGAACGCATTATGGTGCTGAGCGAGTTTGCCGTTGAGTGTTCGACTCGTCACGATGCACACACCATTGAATAACGCGATGAAAATATAGAGTGTCATTTTGATTATTTCCCAATAATTAACAAGCTACTACCACTAATTAATAACACGCACATTAGAAGATCCTGCTGCGTAATTTTGCGCTTTGTTACGCCAAACCAGCCAAAAGCATCCACCAATAAACTGAACAATATTTGCCCTGTGATCATTAAAATAATGCTGCCAGAGAGCGAAAGAGGGCTGTTCACCGTAATTGCAGCAAGCAATACCGTAAAGCCACCCGGGATCCCCCCGAGGTACCATATTATTTTCCCTTTTGTGATAGGGGGTTTGGGTTTCTGTTTTTTTACGTAAAACAGATAGATGATCAATGAAAATAGTGAACCAATGGCATGGGTGATCCATGAGGCAGTTAATGGCGTAGTAAAAAGTGATAAATAGCTGTTTGCCATAATCATTAATGATAATAAGACGCCGGATGTCAGTGCCATTAATGATAAAATATACTTATTATTCATGATGATAAATCTTTTGGAATTAATTTGTGTTTCTATGGCGATAAGGTATTCTGTTTTTAGATTTACATCAAGAAAACACACTGTTTGCTATTGGTTGACAATAGGCGGGGTTATCAATGGATAATATGAATGCATTTCCTATTTTAATTGCGGTGGCGGATGCTTTAAGCCTGACAAAGGCGGCAAATTCGCTGAACATGACCAAATCAGGGATTAGCAAGGCTATCAAAGAGGTTGAGGATGCATTAGGGATTAAATTATTTCACCGCACCACCCGGACGGTGAGCTTAACGGAGGCAGGTGAAGCCTACATCGGTTATATTCGCCAATCATACCAATTAGCCATAATGGCAAAGGACGTCGCATCACAATTTAGCGATAAAATAGCGGGAACATTGCGAATTTCTGCACCGATGTCGTTTGGCACATTGCACCTCGCGAAAATGCTTCCTGCGTTTATGCAATTATACCCTGAACTTAATGTTGAGTTGTTTTTTGATGATAAAGTAACGGATTTGATTGCTGATGGATATGATATCGCTGTACGCATTGGCGAACTGCCTGATTCTTCCCTTGTCGCGCGTAAATTATCCCCTTGCACCAGTAGCTTATATGCATCAAAAGGCTATTTAGCGCGGTTTGGTACGCCAAACAAAGTGGCGGATTTACGTGACCACAATTGCTTGTCTTATTCATTTTATCAAGCAGGGCAAGAATGGGTGTTTTACCAAAAAGGTAAAAAATTTAGCCATATACCGAAAGGCTCGTTTCGGGTAAACAATAGCCAAGCTTTAATTCAAGCTGTTAAAGCCGATATTGGGATAGCACTGTTGCCGCATTTTATTACGATAATTGATGGTGATGATGAGTTGGTTCCATTACTCACGAATTACCAATTACCCCATCATAATATTTACGCGGTTTATCCCGAAAAAGAATATTTACCCCGTAAAATCAGCGTGTTTATTGATTTTTTACAAGCGCAGTTTGCTAAAGGGAGTGAGTATCGAATACAGATGGAAGGTGATATTTAATCTAAAAATGAGTGATACAAAAAATAATGTATCACTCGGGCATATGGCTTATCCGTTGTCTTCTGGGATATCCCAAATATGTTCACTAAGTTTATTTATGAGGGTATTGGGTAGGCAGCTCACATTGGTGACTAATTTGCCTTTGTTATATACCTCTACCCCAGCTTTGTGCTTACTACCGAGGTAGTGTTCGTAAACGGTATAGGTATAAGTGCCATTTTTAAAATGTAATTCTATGAGTTGGGCTGTCCCAGTATCCGTGTCAGCCGCCATTGTTTTATGGTAAGAATGCGTTAACTGATCTGGGTTTCGAACAAGAGTAATATCGGGAACGGCATTTATTTTTCCAAACTCATAATGATATTGCCCATTAATTAAGCTGACATTAACCTTCCTATCATTTTTATTGACGCACTGAAATACCGTGACAGTGTGGGAAGAGGCAAAGGTATTTGAAGCAAATAAAACCAGTGGTAGTGCCACAGCAAATGCAGTATGGCAGAGATTCATAATAGCATCCTTGATATAAGAAAAATGGTGATATTTAAAAAACACAGCATTAAATGAGTATAACGCTATTTTGCTAATTACATTAAAAATATTTCACTATTTATTGGCTGGTTATGATCATAAGGTATTTATTGATTCTCTACCCATGTATTGCTATTAATGAGAAAACAAATGTTGGCTTTTTTGCGATAGGTAAAATAAATGAAACTTGCACTCGTTGGTTCAGGCAAAATAATTATGATGGCGCTCGATGCATTAAAAACAGTGCAGGGCATTGAATTAGTGGCGTTGTGTGTTAGGCCAGAAAGTGTCGAAAAAGGTGAAATGCTTCGCCAGCAATTTGGTATTACTAAACTTTATACCGATTATCAAGCCTTATTGCAGGATGAGGGTGTTGACACGGTTTATATCGGGTTACCGAACCATTTGCATTATCAGTATACCCAGCAAGCGCTGATGGCGGATAAGCACGTAATTTGTGAAAAGCCATTTACGCCGCACTGGGAACAACTGCAAGAATTAATTTCATTATCCCAGAAAAGAAACCTTTTTTTATTTGAAGCGATTACCTCAATTCACACACCAGAGTTTGCTATTATTCAGCAAAATATGGGTAAAATTGGTGAAATAAAAGCTATTCAAGGTAACTATTCGCAATATTCAAGCCGTTATAACGATTACCTACAAGGGCGTGTTCATGGCGCATTTGACCCAAAACAAGCGGGTGGGGCGCTATATGACATTAACCTCTACAACATTTATTTATTAGCTGCATTAATGGGAAAACCGAATAGCAGTCAGTATATTTGTAATAAAGGGTTTAATGGTATTGATACCTCGGGGGTATTTACTGCCCAGTATGCGGCCGCAACGGCATCTTGTGTGGGAGCAAAAGATTCTGCTAGCCCAGGTTTTTTTATTATCCAAGGAACAAAAGGCTATATCCAAGTGCTTGGAGCGCCAAGCCTTTGCCAAAAAGTGGAGATGTGTATCGACGGCGAAACATCAACCGTGATCCGCGATGAGTCTATCAACCATATGATTTATGAGTTTGCCTATTTTCGTGATCAAATCGCCTCGCAAAATCGCCATCAAAGTGATGAATTATTGGCATTAGCATTAACGGTGTCTAAAGCTCTCACCGAAGCGCGGGAAAAAGTTGGGTTACTATTTGAATAATGGGTAAAAAATTGGCAGTTTGGTGATAAGAGAAGCAAGCTGCCAATTCATATATATTTAAAATGAATACAATGAGCTCACTGATTCACCAAGCTTTTTCGCCAATTCAGAAGATTGCGCCGCGTTAATCGCAGCATCGAGTTCATGACAACGGCTAACTCGTTGGCAATACCAATCTTCACTTTGCTATCCGTTCTCCGGGTTGAAGGTTTTCCCGCTCATAGTAAAAAACAGTATCCAAATTATAGGTGAAAGACTCAGCGGTAACCGTGAGTTCAAGACCGTCATCAGAATAAAACTGCATAATTCTAACTGGATCGGTAGGGGTAAGATCTGGTGTGGATATTGCCTTTATGAATTTTAGCTCTACACCTGTACTCCACTCTGTGTTGCCTTGTATGTTTATCGGGCACTGAGCAATGATCTCGATGTTGTGGTAATAGGAAAAGTCATGGCTTCCGGCGATAATCAGTTCATAACCATTAAACCGGTGAAAGTAGAAATCCAGCCAGGGTAATCGCCACTCATTTTTCAAAATGGAATTGATAGCGCGTAGGGTGAGGGGGGGTGATATTGTCACATTAGGCTCTCTATTTCTTTTATCTGTTATTTAATCACAAATCAAAATAATTCAAAATAATATAGTTTCCTCTATTTGTTAGCGGTTGGGGGCATGGTTTACGATGAATGTAGGAGACGTTCAGCTGCGAACTGAAGGCGGTATCCACTACACCCTCAAAGGTAGTGATCTTATTATCAGTGTAATCTGCATGCTCGAAGGTAAAAGGTCAGTATGCGGCAGCGCCCTTGATGCTAGACCTATCGTAAATCTCAAATGTATCTAAATGGGATATTTTTTTTGATCCCTCTAAATTGATTTGCACCGTTAACTCAGTATTTAAGCGGTCAGTTAGACATTTATAGCCGGACCAACAGTTTTGTTTCTTTTCTTCTTCGCTGGCATATTTTTGGGTGTAATAGTAATAAAAAGTGCCTATGGTGTTGGGATGATTAAATGGATATCGCCTTCCAAAATTATATTGGAACGAAAGTGTTAACTCCTCAATGTTTATGTCTGTCAATCTATAGCCCGAAAGTTCAGGAATTGGAATTGAGAATATTGTTTCGTGTGAAGATTTAAATGGAATATCAATAACACGGAGGGTACGAACACCATTGATCAGGCTTGCTTTCTCATACCAGAAGGTAACTTCTACATTTCTGGTTAAATCACTGTTTTGGTTTGCCCATATCTTGTCATTCGTTGTAATGATTAAAGTACCATAAGACGGGTATTGTTGTAGCTCGCTTATTTTTACACGCTCAAACTTATATTTTAAATAATGAAAAAAATCAGTGGAGGCTTTGTCTCTATAAAAAAGAATCCCTAAAAACATAGCCACAATGACTAAAGTGATTTTTTGTTTTTTTGCTAGGTTCACGCTAATTCCTTTTTGGTTAGATTGGTCTGGCAAGTAAACAAGATTTATCTTTAGTGCGTAAATATCAAGCAATAAAAGTTTCAATACAAACATTATTGGCTGCCAGTTGCTTTAAATATTAATTTGTCGGCTTCTCTTTTGTCAGTGCTTTACCTGCGGGATAATCTTCCTATCGAGCCAACTCTAGTTTTAAAAGGAAGATTCATGGGTGCCAACCGGAGAAACATGTTTGGAGTCAGCCGCCGCTTTGCTATCCGTTATGACCGGGCAAATGATCCGGAGTACATGGCTTTGGTTGAGCGATACAGCCAATCGGGTAAGGTGAGTGATGACGACCACAAAGAACGTGTTCGCGCTGCGTTATTACCACGGAAACAAGGCTTTCAAAGAGTCCGGCACAATGGTCAAAACCGTACTGCTGGCAATTAACCTTGCTGTTGTTGTGCGGATTGTATGCAAAGTACCGGTATCATGAAACTCTGCGTTCAGCAATGAAGTGGTTTATGATCCTCTTCGATGGTCGGACAACTGACCTCTATTAAATATTACATGGGGAACTTACACCAAATTATCTACAGGCTCTGTTTAGTTACATATCCATACTTGCATATCAACTAGTCGGCAAGGCTTGTCTAATTTCATGTTGTCGTATGCTTCACAACTATTTTCAAGTTTTTGTTCGCATGCCTTCCCAACCCATTCTTTTGCCTTTATAAAATCACTTTCGATGTTATATAAGCCTAAATAATAAATCATGCCTAGGGTGGCCTGTGACTCTGCATCGCCTAGTTCAGCGGATTTAGTTATCCAATCAACAGCCTTTGGGAATTGACGGCTAAGAAAATAATGTTGAGATAGATCTTTTTGAGCGGATATGTTCCCATTCTCAGCGCGTATTTCTAACTCCTTTAACTCTGAATCTGTATCACCAAATGCTACAGAATTAAAAGTAAACAAAAGTGAAAATAAAGTAATAAATATTACTTTGTAAGTACAATTCATTTTAAGCTCCATATTTTATTTATTTAAATTGTTGGGCATATTTGCAAGCTTGTTCAAAACCGGATTTGCATGATTTATCAAACCACATTTTTGCTTGTTTATAGTCAGTTTTTACTCCTGTCCCATTTACATAAAGTAAGCCAAGGTTTACTTGCGCAAGGAGATCATCTTGGTTCGCGGCTTTTTCATACCAAATCTTAGCGGTCTCATAATTTTGGTCAACACCTCGACCTTCCTCATATAACCAACCCAATTTTCCCTGTGCATCGACATCTCCATTCTTAGCGGCTTCTTCCATCCACCAAGCTCCTTTTTTGAAATCTCTATCCACACCTCTTCCGTTGTAATACAAAATGCCAATACTTTGCTGGGCGGGAGTAAATCCTTGATTGGCTGCTTGTTGATACCATTCTAAGGCTTTTTTATAGTCTTGCTTTACTCCATGACCTTTTTCATAAAACCATCCTAAGCTAGTTTGAGACTCAGCATCCCCTCTCAATGCTGCTTTTTTTAGCCATTTGACGCTTTCCAAGTAATCTTTTTCAACGCCATCTCCTTCATAATAAATAAAGGCGAGTTCTTTTAAGGATAATATATCTCCACTTTCTGCATGAGCGATTAGTTTATTAATATCGTTATTGGTTTCGGAGTGTACAAAAAAAGATAAATGAAGAAAGATAAACGTACATATTACTTTTGATTTCATATTAAGCGGTTCCATTAATTTAGAAAAAAAATATTTATATATTCATCGTTAGCAGTTGATGTCATGTTTCTATTACGCAACTCTGTGCCGTTGAGTTTCGCCCCTCCCATAATGCACGGCAAGCATTGCGACAAACACAAACATACATGAAAAGCGGGAAGCGATGGGGCGTCCATTCAGGTTTTGTGCTGCGTTTATGGCATTTTGAAACATCATGCTTTTGTTCTCCGGTAGCTTTCAGTCAACTTATCGTATTCAGCGTGAGGTGTTATATGTTTCACGAACATTTTTCCTCGGTCAAAGTCTGCAAAAAACATCATTCTTAATGCATTGCCACTGATGTTGATAACCCTCCATTTCTCACTATACTTCATCCGATCAAAGCTGGGGAAAACCTTTTTAAGCTCATCAGGCTTTGATAACTATCCTATTTTATTTCAGAGTTATCCGCGAGTTTTGTACGCGTATTTTGCGTATAAAGTGCCCTTAAAATAACACGTTAAATCATAAAGGGTCGGCAGATGGCATACTGGAAAGCAGGTAGCGTACCTGAACTAAAAGGCTTAGAAAGTAAAGAACAAAAACGGTTGTTTAAGCAATGTTTGAAAGAGGGCAAAGCCCGCCTTGGTGCAAAATATTGGTACTTAAATGGCTTAGTCATACTCCTGTGTATTGCCCTTGGATTTCTATTGTTTGCGTTTGAATTATATATCGGCGGCTTTTTAGGTGGCATGATAATTGGCGGTGGAATTGGCTTGCTGTTTGTGTTTATTGTACAAACGCCGACCATCGAAGCTGGACGAGGTTGGCTACAAGAGCAAGGTTATCCAAAAACGGAACAGTAACCTTATCGTTTAAAAAAATGGGCTTTTAATGCATAAAAGCCCATTCGGTATCGAAGCAACTACTTATTTTGATTGGCTTTTCGGCGAGTTACGCAATAAAGCATAACGGTTGAGCAGCTGCTTGAAATGATTATCAATACGTTGGTATTCTGATTCAGCAACCGTCCCTTGTGCTTGCAACACTTCTAAACGACGTAATTCCTCTTCTAATGGTAAACCTTGGTTAAAATATTGCCGCGCATTAAAAATAATCGTTTTGAGTTCTGATCCAGTAATGTAGCTACGTGGCTTACCATCTAAGCTATCTAGGCGAACACTTAACTTATTGAGTTCCTCCATTCCTTGTGCCCATTGATTTAGCTGAGTTTGGGATAAAGCGTTAGTCTGAATCGTTTGCTGCCATTTATCATTGAAAGAATTGACGTTGGCTTGTTCACTGTATTGATCAGCTAAATAATTCACCATATTTAGGCCATATTGTTGCGCCCAAATGGGGGAGAGAGTACCTAACTCAACTAAATAGTTATCAATGATATTGAGTTTATCACTGGAAACCTCGGTGGTCTGAGTAAATTTAGGGTGCAACTGTTGGTCTAATAATGCCGCAATATCAGGGGTAAACTCCGCAAGTTTTGGGAGAACTTGCACCATATCCTGCGAGCCATTCCATGGTGATAATGTATAAAAAACTGCCGCAGATGAAACACCTGTTATCAGCACGCCGACAAAAAAGCCGATACCAATGCCACGGCGAAAAGAAGGGGGAGCTGGTTTGCTCGTGGGGTCGGCTTTCGGGGACAGGGTCGCATTCGCTTTTATCGCAATAGGTGCAGCCGCAGTGCGTGCGTGAAATGTCGAAGGCGCTGTTTTGGCAATATGTAACGGCATAGAGGGGATAAAGCTGCTTTCGGGCGCATCGGTACTCTCTAAATTACGTGCTTGGTTGGTGAGTAAATCGTGCAGTCTATCGAGTTGAGTAAGGTGTTTTAATTCCAATGTTTGCAATTGTTGTTCAATCTTGCTTAGTGAGGCTTCCGCTTGGTAAAGCGCCGACAAATCTGCGTAAACAGGGGTATTCCCCCGTAACCCAGCAACTAACTGTTGGCTTAAAACCGATAAAATCTCAACGCGTGCGTGGGTTTGTAGCGGCCATAAAGTTTGCCAGTGTTGGGCAAGCAAGTGTTGCAATAGCGCTAATCCTTCACTCAGCCCCGTCATGCCTGCTTGGTGCTGGCGGATGAGCGTAAACCATGCCGCAGTTTGTAGATCGGCACCGTTTTGGCTGAATAACGACAGGCATAACCCATGCGCTCTTGCCCAATCAATATCGGGGCGAGCAGGGTGGAAACGCTTGTTTAATTCATCTTTTAAGGCGGAAAAATCGCTCAGTGTTCGTGGGTCTCCCCCCACATTTAAGGCAGTTAAATCAGAATTCATATTCACCCCAAAAATCAGTCTTCAATAAAGTTAAAATTGGCTAAATTGTTTTTTTAAGTGATGGAGCACAACACGCCCGTCAGGAACAAACTCTGTGCCATAACGGATTAGCCCCTGCTGATGCAGTTCTACATCAAGGGTGTAACGTAACGAGCCAAAGGTTTCTTGTGGTAGTAACACCAGTGAGAGCGTTTTAATGCGCGGTTCATATTTCAGGAGCGTAGTGGATAAAATGTCCATAATATTGTGCGCAGTGCCGGGGAGGCCTTGGATCATCTTACTCATATCAGGTAAGCCATAATCGGGTAAATGGCGAATACTGCCAGCACGTGAATTTAAAATGCGCCGAATATTCTCCATGACAGAAATAATAACTTGTTCATTTTCATCCACTGTATCAATAGGTAATCCACCCGAAAAATACCCTGTCAGCATTTCGTACAGCGACGGTTGGCTCATAGCTTATAGTTTCCTAGAGGGTTTAAGGTCATGCTTTGCTCGGTGAGCACTAACCGGCGCGGGTCATCAGGTAATAGACGTTTTTTCGGGATCACCACGCGCCAGTCATCGGTAATTTTATCTGGGTTATTAAACATGGCTGCAATGGCGACAAATTCGGCACCTTCTTCCATTGGCATATCGACAGCAATGGATTCACCGGGGCGAATACGAATGTCTTTTTGCGCTACAAGAGAACTCTTTAAGATTTCACTGTCTCTATCAAACAAGGTTTCGTAATCACTGTTATCGAAACTATCCGCATTTTTTAGTTGGTAAATACGGATGACCGTAGATAGCGAAGCTCCATTATCGTCGGTATTTAACGCATCACGCGCCACAAAATCCAAATGAACCACTTTGACTTGCTTATAAAAAATAGATTTTGCAACGTTACTTGTGCCATCACTGACCATTTGAGTTAGCCCACATCCCGTTAAGCCGAAAGAAGCCGCTAACAAAATTGAAATACCTGTAGAGGTTAAAAAGCGATTATTTTTCATTGAATTACTCTTATTGTTGAAATCGATAATTGGCATATTCTTGATGCTGTTGGTACGGGAAATGGGGTGGTAGGCGCTGATAAACCCCTAACCCGATGGTGACATCGGGGGCAGTACGTTGCGTTGATGCCTGTTTTCTCATAACCGCGGTACGCCCCAGCTGGGCACCTTGATGGGGCTTGGCATTGAGCGTCGCATCAGGCAACAAGTCGCGAGGCAGCGTTAAATTCAAACGGGCATTCATTCGGGCGCCAAGGTAAACATGCAGCAATGCCATCAGGTCTTGGTAGAGGTTGCCATCGGGTAACCAATCTCGCGCCTCATTAAGATCGTGGGTATAGAGTTGGATCAGTATTTGGCTATTCACATCAAAGGCATATTGGCCTAACACAGGTTTATTACGCAGTGAAATCGGCTGCTGGCAAGACAGTGAGGTGCTAGAGGCTAATTCAATCCTGCGCGGGTCATGGGGCTTGATTTTCACCTGCGTATGGGGGGCGAGTAGCTGAACTAACGAAATCACCCCTTCGGCTGTGCGGTTGGGTAAACGCATGGTACCTAATAAGGCTAAAAAGCGTGAGAGTGGCGTTTGTACGTGTTCGGCGCAACCAGGGATCCCCAGCCCAATCAACCCATACAAATATTGTGACGTTTCATCTTTTCCGCCCGCTTCATAGGTTGCGGGGTAAGAGTATTTACGCCAAATTCGGTAAAACTGTGTAGTAAGACGATGGTTAAAAATATCTAAAAAATCAGTCAGCGCCTGAGTACCATCACGATGTTGGGCGATATCATCCAAATAAGCCGTGGGTAATGGCGAGGTCACGCCATACAACCCTAAAAAGGTGGTACGAATACTGGGGGTGTTGCTATTTCGGTAATTGTCATCCTTATCGACACCCTTGATTTCTGTAACAGGGAAGCCCATACCACGGTGCGGTCGAAAGCGGATTGGGTCAGTTTTCGGATCTTGTGTACTGCCTAGTGTAGAGGGGGCAACCAGCTGGCAAAAACGATAAAAGTTGATAGCGGGCAGGTTCTCACCTAATGCCTCGATTACCGCAGCAGCTGAGGCGCTTGGTTTTCTGTCCATTGTAAGCGTTGTCCTGTCGGTAAAATGTGGAGAGTCAGTTGGTTAAATAAATGCACGTCGGTATACAACTCAAAGAAGCGATTGAGTAATTCACCAAATAAGTGAATATCACCTTCACCATTGAAACCATTGCTATCAAGGGTAATATTGATGGCAATCCCGCGTTGTAAAAACCCTTTTTTAAAGCGTTCGATAAGCTGATGTTCAACCTGAACAATGGCGTCCAATTGGCGCTTGTTCATGTCATCATCGCTCCAGTCATAAAGGGCAAGCGTGCCACGTAGTACTTCTGCGTTATCCATCATATTTAAAAAGCTTGCCCCAAGGTGGCTAAGCACTCGCCAATGAAAACGGTCTTCAACCGGGGGGTAGCAAGGTAATGTTGGTTTGCAAAGATTGCGCACGCTAACGGGCACTTGAAGGCTTTGTTCGGTTCTATCCAATAATGTGCTTTGGAGCGATTTACGCGGTAACTGGCCATTGGTACCGGTTATTTGCAGGGAAAGCGTTTGTTTTTCATGCAATTTTTTTACATCGTGATCTTCCCCGCCTAAAATTAACCATGTATTGTGCAACCCTGTGACGCCGCGTTTTACTCGGGTGTGAAAATAGTGCGTCGGAGCAGTGTGGCGCAGCATCCCGCCACGGTGACGGAAACTGGTGAAAGGCACATAATGGACGTCTTGACCGTTAAGAATACCCTGCACCGTATCAACAGAATAGATTTCGGTATAACCGTCCTGTAATCGCTTAGGTTGCAAAAGATATTCGCTTTCTAACCCATTGACGGTTAAGGGGTCGGCTTCCATATTAAATAAGTTAACCACCGGAACGCAGTTCATTTTGATATTGTCAGTAGTCAGGGTTAAATCGCTGTCCCATTTTGAGTTCAGCACGATATCTAGCTCGAACTCAAGCGTGCCCGCAGGGAGCGTCATCTCGTTAAGCCCATGTAAATCAACAAATAAAAATTTTTGGCGAAAGGTAAAATATTCCAATAACAGCTGATAGCCACTAAATGTCGTACCGCCTTTGGGCCATAAATGGTCGTCTGTCGCAAACCCGCCAGGTGAAAACCATAATGGCAGGGTGATGCGGTCTGCGGATTGCGGAAGCTTCAAATACGTGGCATTGATTTGCTTGGTGAATGCAAGGTGCAAGGCATAAGCGGTAGGGATATCACCAGCGAGATAAAATGACAGTGCGCTCAGGTCGATTTGACGCCAATCAACGAGTTTGCTGCATTCAAATTTTAAGTGGATCACCGACAGGCCATTCGGTTCAGTGCCTAAACTCACATTGGTTAAGCTAATAGGTGCTAATTTCAGCTCCCTTGTTGTGCGGTAGCGGCACACGGTTTTTTGTGGGCCGATAGGGCGTGAAAGCACTTCAAAATGCGCAGGGATATGGCTGTTCATGCTGACGTTGTCGAGGGCCGGAGTCAGCTCAACAACGGAAAGTGACGGTACAGTTTTCAGGTAATGGGGCCACAATAAGCTGACCAGCCCTTCGGTGAGCTCAGGTAAGTCATCATCAATTTTTTGGCGTAGCTGCCCCATTGAAAAGGCAAAACCCTCAAATAACCGTTCCACAAACGGGTCAGGGGTGCCCACTTTGTCTAAATCGAGCATCGCTGCTCTGTCTGGGTGTGCTTGCGCAAATTCTTTAGCGGCTTCCCGTAAGTAGCGCATTTCTGCATCGTAATAACGCAGGGTCAAATCATCCATTCTTCAATCTCTTTTTTATTAGGGGTACAAAACCAGTGCGCGAACAGGGTCAAGGCGGGTAAGCTCGGTTAATAATTGGCTCATTTGCTGGTTTAAGGCTGTTTTATCCGCGCTATTGCGTTGGGCTTTGCTGCGCAATAAGTGTAATTGGCGGGCTTTTATCTCAAAAATATACTGTGGCTCCCAATGGGCTAATGGCATGTGTTCGGCTTGTTGGTCGAGCTCTTGCAACACATTTAGGGCAAGCTCATGACGGGAAAATTGCTCAGCTACCCGTGCCATCACTAATTGTAATAACCACTTTTGCCGAGGGGTACGAATATCCGAGCGGTTCATCAACCACCCTAAGGCCTTTTCGATACCTTGGTTATCGGCTTGGGTTAACGCTTCTTGCTCAAGGGCTAAAATGGACTCTTGGTCAGCTTGTGGCGCATGGTCGGTGGGCATGCTATGCAGCGAGTGGATATTTTCTTCAAATACCTGCTGTTTAATCCAATTGAGGGTGACATCATCCGCAAAAGGGGTGCCATCTTCCCACGCAAGCGCTTCTAATCCCGGTAAGCGTGTTAAAAACAATTTAAGATCTGCCACAATCACGTCAGCCCAGCCATCCCAAGGGGCAGGGGATTTGCTTAGGGCTTGGTAAAGGTACCACTGCACATCTAACCAAAAATGGTTAACACCTTCAGTAAACAAACGGTCGGCTTGTTCCGCTAACTCAATCCAATTTTGTTGCAGATACAAGCGTTTCAATTGTGCTCTGGCCTCTGAGCGTGGGGGGGCTAAGCGGGTGCAGCCTTGCTGATTTTGCGGTGGGGCTTGGTGCAGAGTATCCCAACGCACTGCTTTCATTAAGCGATGCCCAGATAGCCAACCATTGGGCTGGTTTCGCAGGTAAGTGGCTAATATTTTGGCTTGGTCGAGTAACTCGCGCCCTGATTGCACAGGGGCTAGAGCACTGCTCGATGCATTAACTGTGGTAGTATGGGCACTGCGTGATTCATCAGAGCTACGAATATTTTGCGGTACCACACTGTTTGCCCCCCCTGATTGGGCGAGCCGTTTTTCAAGGGCTTTTAACAATGAAGCCAATTGAGGTCGGCTTGCTTCATCCCATGTCGAAAACGCATTCACTAGCGCACTTAACAGGGCGATAATGCGGGTGAACTCTTGTTGGTCAACTTCGGGGTAAAGGGACAGACTATCCAGAACACGTTGCCCTGCTAGCCATTCAATTGCCGATTTACGGCTATTGGGGCGAGCAGGAAGCAAGCTTTCTTGGTAGCGAGAAACTAACCCCGCCATTAGCCCTAATGCATCGGCAAAGCCAGATTCACCTTCTTTGTGTAAGCGCGCCCAAACATAATAAGTGATAACGCGAAGGTCTTTACACTCGGTGGTCAACAGCTTTTCAGCGAGCGTACAAATAAGATCGGTATCTGCGCCAGAAAGTTTATTCACTTCCTCACGCATAATTTCAAAGTCGTCATTGTAGCCGGGGTCTTCCCCAACAGGGGAATCAGGGGTAATTGGCAGCAACCAGCGCTCCCAAAGCGCAATTTGTTGTTGCTCTAACTGTTTGGCCTTTTCGAGATCTTCCGCAAAGCAAACGGTACGTAACGATGTGAGTAGTGGCATAATATTTTCCTAAGCAACTAATCCAAAAAGATTTTTTCAGGCAGCACAAAATTACGCAGGGTTAGCAGCGCAAGGGGGCCTTCCCCCATTTCGGTGCGCAACATAAAGGGCAGGGTATTGCCGTTTTTGGTCTGCCACGACACGGTGTAACTGCTGGTGGTGCCTGCATACGGAGCGACTTGGGCGCTTTCCAATAAACGAATTACTCCCCACACGCCGCGGTG
>NZ_JBSICD010000121.1:0-240 GCF_058246155.1 Providencia sp. UF-183
TGATGATGTTGCTCAGTGGTTGTATGCTTGAAAAGCAACGTTTTTACACTGCGGATATTACGCTACGGGGAAATGATCTCTGTTTCTCTTTGCCGCAGACCTACCAAACACAGAGTGGCAGGGTCAGTCTGGTCAGTATCGCTATTGAACAACGGTTGGGTAGCCAAACGCATGAACTCTGGCGCAGGGCCATTCTACCGCCAAAACCCGCTGAGACGATCACGCCCGGCCAGTGTATCC
>NZ_JBSICD010000122.1:0-239 GCF_058246155.1 Providencia sp. UF-183
GATCGAACACCGTGCGCCCGCCGATCTTCTCGTCGTTGGTCAGATCGCCATAGAACGCGCTGACGTACTTGCCGCTGACGCTGCCGTAGTACAGGCCGTCGTCATAACCCAGCGTCATGTTCAGCAGGTTTTTCGGCACGTTCGGCACCTCTTTGCCGGAGGTCGGCAGCGGCAACCCGCCGTTGCTGACGATGTCGCTCTTCTGCTTCGATTGGGTATAGGTATAGGAGGTGTAGTAG
>NZ_JBSICD010000123.1:0-238 GCF_058246155.1 Providencia sp. UF-183
GTTGAGCATCGTAATCCCTTAGATGAAGTTATCATTAACATTCCTCCGTTGTTGAGAACGTCTAAACTCAAAACCCTCGTGACAAAGCATAATATCTACTGATTTCTTCAATTAGATTCGTTTTCTATCGCTACATTGAGAATTGAAAGTCCACTCGGATTTCAATTCGCTTCATTTCCAATTATCAAAGTAGTGGCACTTTTGAATTGCTTGTTAATATGTATGAGCATATATACTT
>NZ_JBSICD010000124.1:0-238 GCF_058246155.1 Providencia sp. UF-183
GATCTGCACGTCGCCGGAGGCCAGCGCGCGCAACACGCTGGAGCCGCTGTCGAACTTACGCCAGTCGACGGTCGCACCGGACTGTTTGGCGAAGCTGTTTTCCGCCTGCGCCACCTTGGCCGGCTCCGCCGACGTCTGGTACGCCACGGTGACGTCCACCGCATAGGCGCTAGCCGCGCTGAGCGACAGCGCCAGCAGCGCCGCGTTGCTTAAAGAAAAGAGTTTGCCCGCCATGTTC
>NZ_JBSICD010000125.1:0-237 GCF_058246155.1 Providencia sp. UF-183
TCACATACTTATGTATGCTCCTAGCGATTAGCGGCACTTGATGCCTACGCATAATAGGAATTATTTAGAAAATTAAATGTTGGCCATACTTCAAACTGTAGAGTTGTTGGCTTCATTCGGCGGCTTGGGTCACATACTTGTGTATGCTCCCCAATGTTTTGTCATACTTCCCATTATGCGGGTGTTATCTTCGTTTGCTAACGCTAGTCACATACTTATGTATGCTCCTAGCGATTA
>NZ_JBSICD010000021.1:0-90919 GCF_058246155.1 Providencia sp. UF-183
ACCCTGCCCATTATTTTTTATGGCTGAAAGAGGAAGCGGCTCAAATGCCATAAGTTAATCAATGATCCACTTAGCAATTAACTTATTTATCTAGGGATCTTTTTATCATCATTAATCAATAATCGGCTAAGCAATTATCGGGAGTACTACGATTTTCATCATGTTAGTTCCGATCATAGCCTCTTTTCCTACCCAAAATCGCCCTTTGTCTTTTTAGCGTTGGTAAGGCCTGAAGATGAAGCGATAAAGCCTCTCGTTAGTTAATCATAAGCCAATCAGTAGTTCACTTGGCAATTAACTTATTTATCTAGGGATTTTTTTCATTGTTAATCAATAATCCGCTTGGCAATTAACAGGTGTTTTATCTCTTTTCTTATCGTATCAGTTCTCTTTATTGCGCCTTTTAGCACCTCATTAGGTAAGAGTGGCTGTTAGTTACAAACACTGCTTCTTGATAGAGACACTAATTTATTAATTTCATTCGTGTTGTGTTGACTGTACCTGATTATGAAGCTGATTATCATTCTTTATAGATACTTACAAGTTATCCAACTCATCCTATCTGTCTTACCTATTTCTATTGAAGTATTTGATTTTGGTAGCTTACTTGGACTAATGGATAATTTTTGATTTGGTAGATTTAACGTTTCAATATGGAAATAGAGTTGAGAGATATAAAACATAGTTGCTAAGTTAGGATAAGCCATAGATATAAATTAGAGAAAAGGCGATTGAATTAGTTCTAATTTATATCAAAAATATATAAGTTAAATGTGTATCTATAAAATGATATGAGTAAATAAAAAATATATAAAATCAGTAGATTACATGTGAGTTATATTTGAAAAGGACTCATGGCAAGCGGCTTTGCATGAAATTATTTCAATCACTCTTGAAATACTCGACAAGGTGCGTAACATTGGTTAGATTATTTAGCATTCTAGAAGTCTAAACGTATAAAAGTATAAAAAGGGGATGAACGATGCCAATTCGTTTACCAGACGAGTTACCTGCAGTGAATTTCTTACGAGAAGAAAATGTTTTTGTCATGACAACGACAAGAGCTAGCCTTCAGGAGATCCGTCCCTTGAAAGTATTGATATTGAATTTGATGCCAAAAAAAATAGAAACTGAAAACCAGTTTTTAAGACTTCTATCAAATACGCCTCTACAGGTCGATATCCAACTCTTAAGAATCGACCAAAGAGAATCTAAAAATACACCAACAGAACATTTGAATAATTTTTATTGTGATTTTGAGGATATCAAAGAGCAAAACTTTGATGGCTTAATTGTCACTGGAGCCCCTTTGGGCTTAGTTGAATTTGATGATGTGTGTTATTGGAGCCAAATAGAAAAAGTAATTGCATGGGCTAAAGAGCATGTAACCTCAACACTTTTCGTTTGTTGGGCGGTACAGGCTGCTTTAAAAGTGCTTTATGATTTACCAAAATGGACACGTAAGGAAAAACTTTCGGGTGTTTATCAGCATGATACGTTAGAGCCACATGCATTATTAACTCGAGGATTTGATGCCTCATTTTATGCACCTCATTCACGATATGCTGATTTTCCGGAGGACCTTATCCGTGAGCATACAGACTTAGAAATATTAGCGAGTTCTGAAGAGGCTGGAGCTTATTTATTTGGCTCTAAAGATAAACGTCTCGCCTTTGTTACAGGTCACCCTGAATACGATAAAGATACACTTGCTCAAGAATACTGGCGTGACTTTGATGCAGGACTTTCGCCAGAGATCCCATGTAATTATTTTAAAAATAATGATCCAACTAACCCGCCTTTGATCAGTTGGCGCAGTCATGGGCATCTACTTTTTTCAAATTGGTTGAATTATTATGTGTACCAGATCACACCTTTCGATCTTAGCCACATGGAACCGACACTAGACTAAAAAAGAACCTTTATTTTGCTGATATTTTAATAATCATTGAAGATATGGGGTTTTACTTATTATCTTGGAATTAAATTCCGATTTAAAAATCTTTTTCAGTATAAAAGCAGCTACTCAGTGGCTGCTTTTTTTGTTTTTCAGACAAACTACTTTAACGAAAAAATGTTTAGTAATTGCTTGATTTAACGGCTATTTAACATATTTCATTTTGATAATGAAAATCAAAACTTAAAAAATTGCTTATTAAAAACATATATCTATCATGGTGTTAAGTGGTTATTTTATTAAAATGGAAATCGTTTTTGATTTATTTTTATTTTGATCTTAAGCTTAATTCATAACCCGATATGAATGAGGACTGATCAATGGAACATCAATTATTAGCATCAGATTTAATATTTACTAAAGAAATACCTCATCAAGATTATAGAGTATTACATAATGATTCTATTGAATTTCTTTCTCATTTAGTTGAGTTTTTTTTACCTCGTAGAAATCAATTGCTGCAAGAAAGGTTAGAAAGACAGGCTAAGATTGATGCTGGGGAATTACCGAGTTTTATTTTGGAATCGAATTCCATAAAAAATAGCGATTGGAAAATACAAAACATCCCAGAGGACTTACGTGATCGTCGGGTTGAAATTACTGGCCCTGTTGAACGTAAGATGGTTATTAATGCTTTGAACTCTAACGTTAAAGTTTTTATGGCAGACTTTGAAGATTCTCTTTCCCCTTCTTGGGAAAAGTTAATTGATGGGCAAATCAACTTAAGTGATGCCATTAATGGGGATATTTCTTATACCAATGAAAACGGCAAAGTTTATCAACTGAAATCAGACCCTGCTGTGCTGATTGCCCGTGTTAGAGGTTTACACCTTGACGAAAAGCACGTGTTATTTGGTGGAACACCAATCCCTGGTGGGCTATTTGATTTTGCACTCTATTTTTTCAACAACTACCAAGCCTTGTTAAAAAAAGGCAGTGGCCCTTATTTCTACATTCCAAAATTAGAGTCTTGGCAGGAAGCCAAATGGTGGAGCGATGTATTTAGCACAGCCGAAGATTTTGTAGGATTACCTCGCGGAACAATTAAGGCAACTGTTTTGATTGAAACATTGCCTGCGGTATTCCAAATGGACGAGATTCTTTACCACATGCGCCACCATATTGTTGGCTTAAATTGTGGTCGTTGGGATTATATCTTTAGCTATATCAAAACATTAAAGGAGCACTCTGACCGAGTGTTACCTGACCGCCAGATTGTCACTATGACACAAGAGTTTCTAAGCGCGTATTCTCGTTTATTAATTAAGACATGCCATCATCGTGGTGCATTTGCGATGGGAGGGATGTCTGCATTTATTCCAAGTAAAGATGAAGAAGAAAATCGGACGATTTTAGCCAAGGTAAGGGCTGATAAAGAGCTAGAGGCAAAAAATGGTCATGATGGTTCATGGGTCGCACACCCAGGTTTAGCAAATGTTGTCATGGAGGTTTTCGATAAAGCACTTGGTAAGCGGGCAAATCAACTGGATGTGTCGCGCGACTTTGACTCTGAAATCACAGCTGAACAACTTTTAACACCCTGCTCTGGTGAAAGAACTGAAGCTGGAATGAGAGCAAATATCCGTGTTGCGGTGCAGTATATCGAAGCTTGGATATCAGGTAATGGTTGTGTCCCTATTTATGGGTTAATGGAGGATGCGGCAACGGCTGAAATTTCAAGAACCTCTATATGGCAATGGATAAGACACGGTAAGTCTTTATCAAACGGCGAAAAGGTGACCAAAGTCCTTTTCGAAGAAATGCTAGATGAAGAGCTTCAAGTTATTCAAAAAGAACTGGGCGATAAACGCTTTCAGAGTGGACGCTTTAGGGAGGCTGCAGACTTAATGAGACGTATCACAACCCAAGATGAGCTCATTGAGTTTTTGACTATTCCTGGATACCAATTATTAGACTAACAATAGCAAACATCACATTCGATAAACCCTACATATTCTTATAAAGGAAGTGGATCATGACGACATCGCGCTTAGAGCAAATTGCCCAATTAGAAAATGAATGGAAAAAACCACGTTGGAAAGGCATTACACGCCCATATTCGGCGGAAGAAGTCATTAAGCTACGTGGTTCAGTCAACCTTGAACATACATTAGCACGTAAAGGCGCTGAACGTTTTTGGGATCAGCTACACGGAAAATCCAAAAAGGGTTATGTTAATGCGCTCGGCGCATTAACGGGTGGGCAAGCTTTGCAGCAAGCAAAGGCAGGTATTGAAGCGATTTATTTGTCAGGCTGGCAGGTTGCTGCGGATGCAAATACTGCTTCGAGCATGTATCCGGACCAATCACTTTATCCTGTTGATTCAGTTCCTTCGGTTGTTCAGAAAATTAATAATACCTTTCGCCGAGCTGATCAAATTCAATGGGCAAATGGGATTGGGCCAGATAATAAAGAATACATTGATTTCTTTTTACCTATTGTTGCGGATGCGGAGGCAGGTTTTGGTGGCGTGCTAAACGCCTTTGAATTAATGAAAAATATGATAGAGGCAGGTGCTGCTGCGGTACACTTTGAAGATCAACTTGCGGCGGTAAAAAAATGTGGACATATGGGGGGCAAAGTTTTAGTGCCAACTCAAGAAGCTATCCAAAAATTGGTTGCTGCTCGATTAGCGGCGGATGTGTCTGGTGTGCCGACTATCTTAATTGCTCGTACGGATGCGGATGCTGCTGATCTTCTGACTTCAGATTGTGATGACTATGATGCAGACTTTGTGACGGGAGAGCGTACCTCTGAAGGCTTTTTCCGTACCCATGCTGGTATCGATCAAGCGATCAGCCGTGGCTTGGCCTATGCACCCTACGCTGACCTTGTTTGGTGTGAAACATCGAAACCTGATTTAGAAGCGGCAAGGCAGTTTGCAGATGCAATCCATGCGAAATACCCAGGCAAATTGCTGGCTTATAATTGCTCTCCGTCGTTTAACTGGAAGAAGAATTTAGATGATGCCACGATTGCTCGATTCCAAGATGAACTTGCTGCGATGGGGTATCGCTTCCAGTTTATTACATTAGCGGGTATCCACAGTATGTGGTTTAACATGTTTGACCTCGCTCACTCTTATGCACAAGGCGAGGGTATGCGCCATTATGTAGAAAAAGTTCAGGAGTGTGAATTTGCTGCGATGGATAAGGGGTATACCTTCTCTTCACATCAACAAGAAGTGGGTACGGGGTACTTTGATAAAGTAACAACAGTTATCCAAGGGGGAACTTCTTCAGTAACCGCTTTAACGGGGTCAACAGAAGAAGAACAATTCTAGTCAATATTTCCTTTATTCGGTGTCTCTGTTTATTTGATGTATCGGTTAACTTTCAGGCACGTAAGTGCCTGTTTTTTATTAAATGGGAGCAAATATGATACTGACAACTGAACAGGTCATCGCCCAGACAATCTTGCAGGGGTTTGATGCACAATATGGACGCTTCCTTGAAATAACATCTGGAGCTCAAGAGCGGTTTGAGCAAGCCGATTGGCATGCCATACAATCAGCAATGAAGCAGCGTATTCAACTTTATGACCACCATGTTGGCTTAGTGGTAGCTCAGTTGCAATTTATGGGGTTAGTACAATCATTAACTCCTGATAAATTGGCGTCAATTAAGCATGTTTATAAAACATTACTGCCTGATTATCCGCGGTTTGAAATTGCAGAAAGTTTTTTTAACTCTGTATATTGTCGATTATTTCAGCGTAGAGAACTGACCCAAGATAACTTATTTATCTTCACCTCTCAGCCCATGAGGCGTTTTTCGACGTCCCCGCGGCCTCTCTCGCGAGAATATCAGGTGGAAGGCAATTTAGCGCCTTTACTATTCTCTATTTTAAGTGGGCTACCTTTAAGGTTGCCTTGGAGAGATTTAAATTTTGATATTCAATGCATTATAGAAACTCTGCAATATCGCTTTTTACATATTAATACGCAAAAATGTAGAGTACATATTGCAAATGAACTGTTTTACCGCAATAAGGCAGCTTGGTTGGTAGGCAAAATTTACATTGATGATGAAGTGTACCCTTTTTTATTGCCAATTCATCACGATGATAATCATAAAATATATATTGATACTTGTTTAACTACATTTGATGAGGCGAGCATCGTGTTTGGTTTTGCACGTTCTTATTTTATGGTATATGCCCCTTTTCCCGCCGCATTGGTGTTTTGGTTAAGAGAAATACTACCAAGTAAGTCAATTGCTGAACTTTATATGGCTATCGGGTGCCAAAAACATGGGAAAACTGAATATTATCGGGAGTATTTAGCCTATATTAACTTTGCTAGAGAACAATTTACCATTGCGCCTGGGGTTAAAGGCATGGTGATGTTAGTGTTCACTGCACCTGCTTTTGATCGTGTATTTAAAATCATTAAAGATACATTTGCCCCTCAAAAAAATGTGACAAAAGAAAGAGTCCAAGAGTGTTATCGGATTGTCAAAGAACACGACCGAGTAGGGCGAATGGCAGATACGCAAGAGTTTGAAAACTTTGTGATAAATAAAAGTGCCGTGAGTCACGAATTGATGATGGCGTTATTAAACGAGGCACCATCACAAATTGAGGATCTGGGCGATAAGATATTAATTCGCCATTTATATATGGAAAGAAAGATGGTGCCGCTGAATATCTATATGGATAACGCAAATAGCGAGCAGCTAAATAATGCATTGAATGAATACGGGTGGGCAATTAAACAGTTAGCAGCAGCAAATATTTTTCCGGGTGATATGCTTTTTAAAAACTTCGGAGTGACGCGGCATGGGCGAGTTGTATTTTATGACTATGACGAAATTTGTTATATGACAGAGGTAAATTTTCGCCATATACCAGAGGCGCTGTACCCCGAGCAGGAATTATCTGGGGAGCCTTGGTATAGCATAGGGGAGCATGATGTTTTCCCTGAAGAATTTGCGTCATTTATTTGCCAAAATTCACAGATTCGACATTATTTACAGCAACATCATGGGGATTTATTTTCAGCGGATTATTGGCAAAAACTGCAAAAACGCATTTTGGATGGTTATGTCGAAGATGTTTATGCATACCGTGAAGAATTACGTTTCTGTCACCAATTTAATGGGGTGGCGTTGTGTTAACTTATTAAATTATAAAGGTAACTTAAGTGGGTTAATGGCTCGGTTATCGCCGAGCCGCTAACGATTTTAAGCTTTTGCGCCTTGCACTGCTTCTTGAGCTAACTGTGTGATCTTTTCGTAGTTACCCGAATTTAGCGCATCTTCAGGCACTAGCCATGATCCACCAATACAAAGTACGCTATCTAGCGCCAGATATTCACGATAGTTAGCTAATGATATTCCACCCGTAGGGCAGAATTTCACTTGCGAAAATGGGCCTGCAATCGCTTTTAATGCCTTCACGCCACCATTCGCTTCTGCGGGGAAAAACTTGAATTCTTTCAAGCCATAATTCATACCAAGCATCAATTCAGATACAGTCGAAATACCTGGAATTAAAGGAATATTTCCTTGAACTGCGGCAGCTAATAGTTCGTCGGTCAATCCTGGGCTGATAGCAAATTGAGCGCCAGCTTGGGAAACTTCCGTAAGCTGTTTTGCATTAATGACTGTACCAGCTCCGACAATGGCTTCTGGAACTTCTTGGGCAATTAAACGGATTGCATCAATTGCACACTCAGTTCTTAAAGTCACCTCTAACACTTTGATACCACCTTCAACGAGGGCTTTTGCTAGAGGCACGGCTTGTTCTAGTTTTTTGACAACAATGACTGGAACCACAGGACTTTGCTTTAGAACGGTTTCAGCTGTCATTTTCCAATTCTTCATATTTTATTCCCATTCAATAAAAATAGTTTAGAAATCAATGCTACAAGCGCCTTGTTCAGCATCCGATAAGTTACGTCTCAGTGCACCAAAAAGCTCTCTTCCACAACCAATGTGCTCGGAACTTAGGTTTGGCTTATAGGACTGGCGTTGGGAGAGTTCTTTGTCATCAACAAGGAGTTGCAATTCGCCAGTTATTGCGTCCACTCTGATCATATCGCCACCTTTGACTTTTGAGAGCAGGCCACCATTATAAGCTTCAGGGGTCACGTGGATAGCAGAAGGGACTTTACCTGATGCACCCGATAGTCGGCCATCAGTCACGAGGGCAACTTGATAGCCCTTATCTATTAGTACGCCAAGTGGCGGCATTAGTTTATGGAGTTCTGGCATACCATTAGCAGAGGGCCCTTGAAAACGCACAACAATAATACAATCACGATTTAGTTCACCGGATTCAAATTGTGCGGCAATATCATTTTGATTATCAAAAACCACAGCAGGTGCTTCAATAATTTGGTTTTTTTCAGGAACGGCTGATGTCTTCATCATTGCACGACCTAAGTTACCTGATAATAGCTTAGTTCCACCATGGTGAGAGAATGGTTTTTCTATTGGAGCAATCACTTCAGGATTAAATGAATCTTTAGGGCCTTCTCGCCATTCTAGCTGCCCATCATTTAGCCAAGGCTCTAAGGTATAACGAGAAAGACCAAAGCCTGCGACCGTATTTACATTTTCGTGTAGCAGCCCTTTTTGTAGTAGCTGATAAATGAGCAACGGGACACCGCCTGCGGCTTGGAACTGGTTAATATCTGCTTGCCCATTTGGGTAGATACGGCAAATTAACGGGACGATTGCAGATAGGTCGGAAAAATCATCCCAATTGATGATAATCCCTGCAGCTCGAGCAATTGCAACTAGGTGCATGGTGAGGTTTGTTGAACCACCAGTCGCAAGTAAGGCAACAATTCCATTCACGATGACTTTTTCATCAACCAACTGCCCGATCGGCAAGTATTGGCCTGATTGCTCAGTTAGTCGAGTAATTTGCCGTGCAGCTGCATTGGTTAAAGCATCACGCAGAGGCGTTTCTGGGGGAACAAAGGATGCGCCTGGCAAATGTAAACCCATGACCTCCATAACCATTTGATTCGAATTGGCTGTTCCATAAAAAGTACAGGTTCCAATGCCATGGTATGAGGCTGATTCTGCTTCTAATAATTCGTTTCGGCCTACTTTTCCTTCCACATATAATTGGCGAATACGTACTTTTTCTTTATTGGGCAGCCCTGTAGACATGGGACCTGCGGGAACAAAAATGGCGGGAAGGTGGCCAAATGATAGGGCGCCAAGCATTAATCCTGGAACAATTTTATCGCAAATACCTAAATATAAAGCACCATCAAACATATTATGAGATAAACCAATCGCTGTAGACATTGCAATAACATCACGGCTGAGCATCGATAATTCCATGCCGTCTTGTCCTTGAGTCACACCATCACACATGGCGGGAACTCCAGCCGCAACTTGCCCAATAGAGCCAGCTTCGAGTAAAGCTTTTTTTAATTGCTCAGGGTATTTATCGTATGGACGATGGGCTGACAACATGTCGTTATAGGCGTTAATAATCGCAATATCAGTACGAGTCATGCTTTTTAGTATTTGTTTTTCTTCTGTTTGGCAGGCAGCAAAACCATGAGCAAGATTACCACAAGCTAAGGAAGCACGGTGAACAGTGGTACTACGTGCATATTCAATTCGGTTTAAATAGGCGGCGCGTGTTTTTGCGGATCGCAAAATAATACGTTGAGTGATCTGTGCTAAGCCACTATGGATAGCAGGTGGTGTTGTCATTTCAGAGATCTTTTTGCTCATGATAATTGCTCCAGAAGAGAGAAAAACATCATATTTTCTGCTTCGTTTCAGGGGATTTCTTGATGGACTGACTTTTTTATATTCCTATGCCTTTCTTATGTTACCGGTAACATTGTTGAATGAAATTGCCTAACTTGCAATCGTCAAAATTGAGATTCAGCATTAACTGTGATCTGAATCAAAATTACAATATGGGGTCATCTGTACGGAAAAAATACAAATGACATGCTATAGTGAGGTAAATAAAGCCGTTTTTTGTAGAGTTAATATCATTCTAGGGTCATAGATTTAAAAGATGGATCATAAAAATTGCAGGCATGTTGGAATGCTAAAGTGGATTATTATTAGCGTAATTCTGTTATTTGTACCGATTACTTATGGGAAGGTAGAACTCACCGCTGGTTCATATACTATTTTAATGAATATACTCAGCCAGCAGAGCTTATTTGATAAGCAAGAAGAAAAAACAGAAGTGATCACTCGCTCTTTATTGGGAACACCGTATAACAAACATACATTAAATCATTCTCAACTCTCGGCGGAAACATTAATTATTAATTTAAAATCAATGGATTGTATGACTTTCATTGAATACACAGAGGCTTTTAAACGTTCGAAAAATTACGAACAATTTATCGCTAATTTAACGAAAATTCGCTATACAGATCAAGATATTCAGTTTACAAACAGGCGACATTTTTTTTCTGATTGGGCTCAAAGCCCTAATCCACTTGTGTTGGATATTACAACACAAATCAGCCCCCATGCTGTATCTGTAAATAAAAAACTAAACTTCAAAAATGATACGAGTTTATTTATTTCTGGGTTGCCAATAAAAGATAGATTAATCAGCTATATACCAGTGAGTTATATCGATGATAACCTGATCTTAAATCTAAAAACGGGTGATTATATTGGGGTTTATTCTAAGCACAGTGGGCTAGATGTATCCCATGTTGGCATTGTGATCCGTCAGAATGACACCGTTTTATTTAGGAATGCATCATCACTAAAAGGAAACTTAAAGGTTAGTGATAGTGAGTTGCGCAGTTACTTGAATGGGAAATTAGGCATCGTTGTTTTTAGAACAAATTTTGATAACGGACTAAATTAAAAATAATTTGATTTTTTACTCTGAATATTTAGCCTAAATAAAGGATAATCTGACTTAGATTAGGTTATTTGTAGCGTATTTAGCTTTGTTTTTAAAAACAAAAATAAAAAATAATATAAATTAGAATCTTATTTTTATTAGTTTCTAATTATTACTAGTAACATTTAAAGTGTAAAAGGATATTAAATTATCGATTTGATCAATAAAATATCACAATGTAATTTAATTTTATTGGATTTAAAAAAAACTTTTATAAAGCAATGGATTGCTTTATAAATAATACCAAGGTCTCTTTTTTTTGTATATAAAAAATGCGTTTGCCTATCGATTTGTAATGTTTTGATTGTTCATAACTATTTTAAATGTATCTAATTAATTTTATAATGATTAATACTAGCTAAATTTTATTTTCTTATTTAGGAGATGGTTATGCATATCGTTAACAAGAAAAATATTTATGCATTATTAGGAAATCATTTACGAAAAGCTAGAGTGAGCAAGGGGTTATCTGGGAATGAGCTAGGTTCAATTATTCAGTTAAGCCAGCAACAAGTGTCTCGTTATGAGTTAGGGATTAACAAATTAAGTTTAGATAAATTAATTGAAATTGTCATTTTTTTAGATATTGATATTAATGAAATTACTAAATTGATCATTAAGCAGGTTGAATATGAAAAAAAGGAGTTGATACCGAGTTAAAAACTTTTTATGAGGTTTTAATAAATTTTCATGATTAATCTGCTGTACTAAAAAGTGATTCAACCTACAGGGAACTAATTTTTCATTTATTGCGCTGCCGAATAAAAATAATGGATTATACTTACTATTATAAGTATCGTTATGATGATAAATTCTTAAGAGTGAAAAATATTTAAGTCTATTTTGCACAACTATAATTAATTGAATTAATATTTTTTCAAATGAAAACGATTAATATTTTCTTAATAAATTTTTGTGTTTTTATTTAATTATCTAAGTGGGTATCAATAAGCGCCTATTTGTAAAAGAGCTACGGTAGTTGATGAAAAGCTTTTTTGTTTCATTTTTGAACTAAAAAACGCGTTATAGTATGAAAACTAAGCTTACTTATTTTTTCTGTTACTTATTTTTTCTGTAAAGGATAGGAAGGAATAGGTAAGCTTTAAAAAATAAACCTATGCTAATTTATATTACCTACAATTTTTCTGTTCAGTTCTACTGTAGAAAAGCAGCACGGTTTCTATAGTGTTATCGATAACCTTGTGTTTAAATATGCAACATACTACAGGTAGGATAAGGCTAAGTTTTGATGTTGAAACATATAGGGATATTTCTCATTTTCTTACTTGTTGGGTGTACTGCCCCTACGTCAAATAATGGTTATTACGTCGATAAGCGTTACCCTTCCCAAAATAGCAGTGAACGCATTCAGTATGTTATTTTGCACTATACCGTGTCTGATGATGATCATTCCATTAAAATATTGACGAAAGGTAAGGTCAGTTCCCATTACTTAATTCCTAGCCACCCGGATTATAAAGATGGAAAACCGATTGTATTACAACTTGTTCCTGAAGAATTAAAGGCTTGGCATGCGGGTGATAGCCGTTGGCTTTACCATACTAGCCTGAATGATTCCTCAATAGGAATTGAAATTGTGAATGCGGGTTTCCAAGGCGAGAAAAAAGGGGCTAAAGGCTGGCCTGAGTTTAATGAGTCGCAAATCACCGCTTTAATTCCGCTACTAAAAGATATTATGCAGCGGTATAACATTCCTCCCGAAAATATTATCGGTCACAGTGATATTGCCCCGCTACGTAAGCAAGACCCCGGCAAGGCATTTCCATGGCAACGCCTTTCACAACAAGGTATTGGTGCTTGGCCAGATCCTAAAACTGTCAATAAGTATCTTGCAGGACGTAATGTGAATGAACCTGCAAATATATTGCGTATTCAAAAAGCACTGAAGTTTTATGGGTATTCGGGTATCCCGCTATCAGGTCAGTTGGATGTACAAACGAAAAAAACCTTACGTGCATTTCAATTACACTTCAGGCCGCGGGATATTGAGGGCTTAGCAGATGCAGAAACAGAAGCTATAGCCCTTTCATTGATTGAAAAGTATCGCGATATGTCAAAATTTAAAGTCTTTGAGCGAACAAAGCAGTTAGAACATGCTCCGGCTAACCAGCAAGGGGATTAATTTTTAAATTCCCTTTGTTTTTTATTGTATTACTAATCAAAAGTGCGGGTTTCCCCGCATTTTGTGCTTTTAGAAGCGAACTTACTGGTTTGCGCCATACTCTCGGCTAATTTCTTTCGCTGCTTTAATGACCATCGCCCCTAACTCTGTAATTCGGTCATCAGTGATCCGAGATAATGGCCCAGAGATAGATATCGCGGCAAAAGCCTCTTTGTGTTCATCATAAATACAGGCACCAATACACCTTAAACCCAAGGCATGCTCTTCATCATCATAAGAAAACCCTTGTTTCTTGGCTTGTTGTAAATTTTCTTTTAATGCAGAAGGATTGGTTAAGGTAAAAGGGGTATAAGCATGTAACCCTTTACGGCTTAAAAGTGGGATGAGCTTGTCTTCAGGTAAATTAGCGATAAACGCTTTACCTGCGCCAGAAGCATGTAAAGGGAGTTTGCCTCCAATTGGTGCGGACATACGCATTAATGCATTACATTGTACTTGGTCGACAATAACGGCATCGTACTCAGTGTGGTCAAGAATTGCTAAATTGACGGTTTCACCAGACTCATCCATTAAACGACGTAATATTGGGTGAACTAATGCTAATAAATTACGACTTTCTAAGAAACTACTGCCAATAATAAAGGCATTGGAAGCAATAACCCACAAGCCTAAATCACCCGTTTGGCGTACAAAGCCATGTTGTTCTAAGGTCATTAATAACCGGTGTGTTGTTGAGTTAGGTAAACCCGCTTGCAATGCGAGGTCTGTTAAAGCGATGCCGCCAGTGGATTCAGAAATATATTCCAACAGTGTGAGCCCACGGCTTAATGATTGGACTTGTCCTGCTGCGGTTGCACCACTTGCTGGCCCTTTTGCTTTTTTAAGTTTTTTTGTAATTGGTGCCGTTGCCATTAAGCCTCTCCTGACTGTAATGAAATTTGATTCTATTATGAACTAACTGAGCTGAAAATACTCATCGGATCAGTGAGAAAGTGATCGTTAAATAACCTGAGAAACTCTCATCATAACAGTGAATTTCAAACACAAAAGTTATGGTAGGATGTTAAGTGTAAAAATTTGACTTATTTCTCAGTGTTTCCGATCAGGAGGGCAGTGCAGTGTCCGAAAAAGTGAATCAATTAGAACAAGAATTAAAAAAACGTATATTGGTATTAGATGGTGCGATGGGGACAATGATCCAGCAGCACAAACTCACAGAAGAACAGTTTCGTGGTGAACGTTTTGCGGATTGGCCTAGTGACCTGAAAGGCAACAATGACCTCTTAGTCCTCACACAGCCTGAAATTATTCGAGAAATACATAGTCAATATTTTGAAGCGGGCGCAGATATTGTTGAAACCAACACATTTAACTCCACCTCTATTGCGATGGCGGATTATAAAATGGAAGCGCTTTCCGCAGAAATTAATGAAGTCGCTGCACGTATTGCCCGTGAATGTGCCGATGAATGGACACGTAAAACCCCAGAAAAACCGCGTTATGTTGCTGGGGTGCTAGGGCCGACCAATCGTACCGCATCGATTTCCCCTGATGTGAACGATCCTGCATTTCGTAATATCACGTTTGATCAACTGGTTGACGCTTATCGAGAATCCACACGATCACTCGTGAAAGGCGGGGTTGATCTGATCATGATCGAAACCATTTTCGATACGTTGAATGCTAAAGCCGCCATTTTTGCAGTAGAAACGGAACTTGAAGCGCTCAACGTTTCATTGCCTGTTATGATCTCAGGTACGATAACGGACGCTTCTGGTAGAACGTTGTCTGGGCAAACAACGGAAGCTTTTTATAACTCATTGCGCCATGCACAACCAATATCATTTGGACTGAATTGTGCATTGGGGCCTGATGAATTACGCCAATACATTGCAGAGCTATCACGCATTGCCGAATGTTATGTGAGTGCTCACCCTAATGCAGGGCTGCCAAATGCTTTTGGTGAGTATGACCTCGATGCGCAAAATATGGCGCAGCAAATCCAAGAATGGGCAAAAGCGGGTTTCTTGAATATTGTCGGTGGGTGTTGTGGGACAACGCCGCTGCATATTCGCAAAATGGCAGAGGCTGTTGAAGGGATAGCGCCGCGCCAACGACCTAATTTGCCAGTCGAATGCCGTCTTTCAGGTTTAGAGCCACTGAATATTGGGGCGAAATCGTTGTTTGTGAACGTAGGGGAAAGAACAAACGTTACAGGTTCGGCCAAATTCAAGCGATTGATTAAAGAAGAGAACTACCAAGAAGCTTTAGATGTTGCTCGCCAGCAAGTCGAAAGTGGTGCACAAGTCATTGATATTAACATGGACGAAGGCATGTTGGACTCCCATTCGGCCATGGTACGTTTTCTTAATCTGATCGCGGGGGAGCCTGATATTGCCCGTGTACCAATCATGATCGACTCCTCAAAGTGGGAGGTTATCGAAGCAGGCCTTAAGTGCATACAAGGCA
This sequence comes from Providencia sp. UF-183, assembly GCF_058246155.1. Lineage (NCBI taxonomy): Bacteria > Pseudomonadati > Pseudomonadota > Gammaproteobacteria > Enterobacterales > Morganellaceae > Providencia > Providencia sp. UF-183. Next base: position 15,426 of record NZ_JBSICD010000021.1, read on the forward strand.
AAGGTATTGTGAACTCCATTTCAATGAAAGAAGGGGTTGAGGCCTTTGTTGAACACGCCAAATTATTGCGCAAATACGGCGCTGCTGTTGTTGTCATGGCATTTGATGAGGTCGGTCAGGCTGATACTCGCGAACGGAAAATTGAAATTTGCCGCCGTGCTTACCAAATTTTGACAGAAGAGGTTGGCTTCCCTCCCGAAGACATTATTTTTGACCCCAATATTTTTGCTGTTGCGACAGGAATTGAAGAACACAATAATTATGCCGTTGATTTTATTGAGGTCTGTAAGGATATTAAAGATCAACTCCCTCATGCGATGATCTCTGGTGGTGTTTCCAACGTTTCTTTTTCGTTTAGAGGAAATGATCCTGTTCGTGAGGCGATCCACGCCGTGTTCCTGTATTACGCGATCCGTAATGGTATGGATATGGGGATCGTCAACGCGGGGCAATTAGCCATTTATGACGACCTGCCTGCACAGTTAAAAGATGCCGTCGAAGATGTAATTTTAAACCGCCGTGATGATAGCACCGAACGTTTGTTGGAACTGGCTGAAAAATATCGCGGTTCAGGTTCAGTTGAGCAACAAGTTCAACAGGCGGAATGGCGCAGTTGGGAGGTGGAAAAACGCTTAGAATATGCCCTAGTAAAAGGCATTACCGAATTTATTATTCCAGATACCGAAGAAACTCGCCAACGTGCATCAAGCCCAATTGAAGTGATTGAAGGGCCATTAATGAACGGCATGAACGTGGTTGGGGACCTATTTGGTGAAGGAAAAATGTTCTTACCACAGGTGGTGAAATCGGCTCGCGTGATGAAACAAGCTGTCGCTTATTTAGAACCGTATATTCAAGAGCTTAAACAATCAGGTAGCAGCTCAGGTAAAGTGTTGTTAGCGACAGTCAAAGGGGATGTTCACGATATAGGTAAAAACATTGTTGGTGTTGTTTTACAGTGTAATAACTATGAAATCATTGACTTAGGTGTGATGGTGCCATGCGAAACCATTTTAAAAACGGCGCGTGAGCAAAATGTCGATATTATCGGTCTGTCTGGTTTGATAACGCCATCCCTTGATGAAATGGTGCACGTAGCAAAAGAGATGGAAAGACAAGGTTTTACGCTGCCATTATTGATTGGTGGTGCGACAACTTCGAAAGCGCACACGGCAGTGAAAATTGAGCCGAATTACAGTGGACCAACTACCTATGTACAGAACGCATCACGCACTGTAGGCGTCGTCGCTGCACTGTTATCTGAAACACAAAAGGTGGATTTCGTGGCGCGTACACGTCGTGAATATGACACAGTACGTTTGCAACATGGTAGAAGACGGCCGAAAACGCCCCCAGTTGCACTGGATATTGCACGTGCAAATGCGGTGAATATTGATTGGCAAGCATACCAGCCACCGGTGCCAAAATTTCTCGGTGTTCAAGAAGTTAGCGCCTCGATAACAACATTACGTGAGTATATCGATTGGACGCCATTTTTCATGACATGGTCTTTAGCGGGTAAATATCCGCGTATTTTAGACGATGAAGTCGTGGGCACTGAAGCACGTAAGTTATTGAATGATGCTAATGAGATGTTAGATAAGCTCGAGGATGAGCGCTTACTGACACCAAAAGGTATTTTTGGCTTATTCCCAGCTAATCGTGTTGGTGATGACGTTGAAGTCTATACTGATGAAACGCGTAAGCATGTGAAAGTGCTGAGTTTGAACCTACGCCAGCAAACCTTAAAGACGGATTTTCCGAACTATTGTTTATCGGATTTCGTGGCGCCAAAAGATAGTGGTAATGCCGATTATATTGGGGCGTTTGCTGTGACTGGTGGCCTCGAAGAGGATGCGCTGGCGGACGAGTACGAAAAACAGCATGATGACTATAATAAAATCATGGTCAAAGCGCTGGCGGATAGGCTAGCAGAAGCCTTTGCAGAATATTTGCACCAGCAAGTGCGCACCCAGTATTGGGGTTATGCAGCAGATGAAAACTTGAGTAATGAAGAGCTGATCCGCGAAAATTACCAAGGTATCCGCCCTGCACCGGGGTATCCAGCTTGCCCTGAGCACACCGAAAAAGAAAAAATTTGGCAGTTGCTAGACGTTGAAAACCAAGTGGGGATGAAGCTGACAAGCTCCTATGCGATGTGGCCAGGAGCCGCGGTATCGGGATGGTATTTTAGTCACCCAGACAGTAAATATTTTGCTGTGGCACAGCTGCAAAAAGACCAAATAGAGGACTATTCGCAGCGTAAAGGGATGTCGGTGACGGAACTGGAACGTTGGTTAGCGCCTAATTTAGGGTATGACCCCGAAGATTGATGAAACAGCGTATTGATTTTTCAGGCGTTCGGCACCATCTTATGGGTAAAGACATTAAAGGGGTCCAATGATGAGCTATGAATTTATTATTGAAAATGAACTGCCGCAATCGGTGGCATTTCCTTATCAGATCCAAAACAGTGCGGCGCCTGACACTTTTCTTATGAGCGAAGATGCGGTCAGTGCCATGATGAGTATTTTACAAATCATGGATAAACTCGATACCGATGAGTCCCTTGATGAGCACTGTTTTAACCAAATCTGGTTAAAAAGCGAGTTAACACCCGCCCGTGCAGAAGAAATTTATTTGTTTCTAGAAGAGCGTCTAGCCGTCGAGCCAGTACCTTCGCAAGAAGAAATTGCTGCATTTCATCAAGCGCAAGTAGATGAAAACAAACTACTATCGCAAGAAAGTAGCAAAGAAGGCATGATCCCTGTCCATAAGTTTTCCACTAATGATGGTTGGTTGGTCACGACCAAAGAGTGTGAGTGGATAGCAGAGGTTTTTGCTCCCGAGTTGGTGAGTGAAAACCACTTTGTGGTATCGCAAATTTCAGAATTGTGCAAAATTAGCCATCAAAAGCTGGAACATTTACTGATTGAATGGGGTAAGTTCAACTTATTCGCCAGCAAACATGGTGGTTACCGCGTTAATTAAGCCTTTAATTGTTTAATCTCGGATTTAGGTGATGGTCGTTCAGCAAGACATGAACATCACCTAAATTTTTCGCCGAAATTCCTTTCTAATCGCGTTTTTTCAGCTTGTATCCCTTATGGATTTCCTATTGGAATGTTATGTTAATGATATAACGCCAATGAATGGGTAATGGTGATGAAATTACGGTATTTATTTCTAGCAGTCTGTTTGAGTGCAGCATCTGTGGCTCAAGCCACTTCTGAAGCGCCTTCCACCAAAAATAAGCCAGCTGAAACGACGGGGCAGACTAACGATGTCGTGCTTCCAGATGATTTTAAAGCAAAATTAAAATCAGCCAAGGAAGGGGATGTTGATGCGATGGTGGATGTCGGGCTGGCCTATATGGAAGGGACCGGTTTTTTACAGGTTAATGATAAAGAGGCTTATCGTTGGTTTAAAAAGGTCTCTGATTTAGATAATACTGATGGGGATTATTACCTCGGTATGTTGTTACAAAACCAAGAGGAATATAAACAAGCGGAGCGTTGGTATCGCCGTGGTGCAGAAAAAGGTGATGCGTATTGCCAATATGCGTTGGGCTATTTTTATGAACACGGACTCGGCGTCACACAAAACTTTAAGAAAGCCAAAGTGTGGTATTCCGAAGCCGCAGAGCAAGAACATGCCAATGCACAATTTGCCATGGGGCTTTTTTACCATGACGGCCTTGGTGGGAACGTGGATTATGAAAAAGCTCGTGAATGGTATGAGCGAAGTGCTGTCAACAATATTGCCGCCGCAGTCAACAACCTTGCTGTGATGTATGAAAATGGCGAAGGTGTTGAAAAAGATGACGAAACCGCTATTTATTTATATCGCCAAGCGGCCAATATGGGCTCTGCGATTGCGCAAAATAATATGGGTGATTTTTACCATCAAGGCCATCTACTTATCGAAAAAAATGGCTACCAAGCAATGTACTGGTATAAACGAGCAGCGCAGCAAAATAATGTCGATGCGCAACTGGCTATCGCAAATGCCTATGAGTCAGGCGATGGTGTAGGGAAAGATTTAGCGGAGGCATTTGTTTGGTACGAGCGTGCTGCGCAAAATGAGTCGCTGGATGCGGGTATGAAAGTGGCTGAATTTTATGAAAAAGGGTTAGGCGGTATTGCGAAAAATCCAGCTAAAGCCATCGAACTCTATAAAGCATTAGCCAAGGATGAGGCTAATGATGCGCAAATTAAATTGGCGAAGATGTATGTTGCTGGTGAATTAAATGATGTGGATATCAAGGATATCGTCAATTGGTTGCAGCTGGCGGAAGATGATAGCCTTGACGCGAAAAACCAATTAGCGATTTTCTATTTAACAGGGACTGGCGTTGCACAGAATTCACAAAAAGCACGCCAGCTTCTAGAAAAAGTCGCGTTTAAGAAAAATAGTGATGCACAAAATAACTTAGCGGTGATGTACGCTCGCGGTGAAGGTGGGGAGAAAAATATTTTCCGCTCCGTGATGTGGTTTGAGCGAGCCGCAGAACTCGGGAATGAAACGGCAAAACGTAATTTGGCACTTTTGCAGAATAATAAAGAGGTTAAAGCCTCGATGCTGCGTTATACCGATAACATCAGTCAGTCGATGGAAAATGCGAAAAAGCGTTAAATGCTCAATGAAAAGGCGATCATGAAGATCGCCTTTTATTTTTGGGAATGGGAGGTGTGAATTATTCGAACAAATTACTGTGTAATGTCCGAACGATATCTTCCGCATCATTACCCGGAACCAGTAGGCAGATATTGTGACTGCTAGCACCGTAGCTGATCATGCGAATATTGAAAGACTCTAATGCCCCGAAAATTTGTTTTCCAAGGCCATTCACTTGCGATAACTCGTTACCGATAATTGCCACTAACGCTAAGTTCTCTTCAACTTCGACGCGGCATAACGCAGACAGCTCAGTCATCAATGCGTTGGTTAATAAGCTACCATTGGTGCCTGTCGATCCTGTCGTATCAAGTGTGAGCGCAACACTGACTTCTGAGGTGGTAATTAAGTCTACAGAAATATTGTGGCGTAATAAAATGGTAAAAATTTCAGCCAAGAAACCACGTGCATGCAGCATTTTCAGGCTGTGTAGCGTTAATAACGTTTGTTTGCGACGCAATGCTAATGCTCTGAATTGCGGTGGGTTAGTGGTTTTGTCACTAACAATGGTTCCACCGGCTTCTGGGTCTTTACTCGAGCCTACAAACACGGGAATACCGGCACGTACCGCGGGAAGCAAGGTGGCTGGGTGCAGAATTTTAGCCCCAAAAGTTGCCATTTCCGCCGCTTCATCAAAGGCGATTTCATCGATACGCTGTGCGTTTGGCACAACGCGCGGGTCAGTGCTGTAGATACCAGGAACATCTGTCCAAATATCCACTCGGGATAAATTCAGTACCTCAGCTAATAGCGCTGCCGTATAGTCACTGCCACCGCGGCCCAGTGTGGTTGTACGGCCTTTTTCATCGCGGCCAATAAAGCCTTGTGTAATCACGACTGACTCAGCTAAGCGAGGGTGTAAATGTTGCTCGGCAAGGGCTTTTAACTGATCGAGATCAGGCTCTGCACGGCCAAAGCTGTCATTGGTTCTCATCACTTTACGCACATCAAACCATTGTGAGTTGGCACTGCGCTGGCGTAAAACTTCGACAAAAAGCAGTGTCGACATTAATTCCCCATGACTGACCATTTCATCAGTCAATGCATCAGAAGTGGCGAGAGAGGCGGAATCCGCTAAATGGGCAATATTATCCAGTAAGCGATTGATCTCTTCACGAATAACGTCAGCGGTCTGTAGGTTATCAATAATCGCATATTGAATATCTTTAACCTTTTGTAGCAGCTCATTGCGTTTATCAGCGTCACAACCCTCAGCCAATTCAATCAGTAAGTTAGTAATGCCTGCGGAGGCGGAAAGAACCACAACGCGCACGTTGGGGTTGGAAAGAACAATGTTTGCACTGTTGTTCATTGCCTCAAAGTTCGCGACACTGGTGCCACCAAATTTTGCAATAACAAACTGATTGTTGTCTGACGAAGACGCTACGATATTCATGGTGTCAATCCCTTTGGTTAAACCTAAACTTTATATAGATTTATCGGGTAAATAGAAGCGCGTCAATCAAGAATCGAAGCAAATCAGTAATTCTAATGATGGGGGATTTATTATCGGTTTTCTCAATATACTCGTCATCCTTCGAGCTGCATGGGTGTTGACTGCGTTCAGATAGCCGAATCAACGACTTTTATCGATTTATCGGTCTATCTGCACCCGTCGCCATTTTTCAGTTAAATGGCATTGAAAGTGCGTATTTCAATAAAAGGGATAATTAAGTCTGGAAAAGTGCGGCAGAATTGGGGAATATCAATATAACGCAGAAAACCGATAAGTCCTGTTTCCTTGACGGGTTACAATCTATTTCTATTAAAAATTGTTTGGAGAGTGTTATCCATGAGAAGTATTAATCCAAGCCAAACGGCTGCATGGCGCGCGCTAGAGCAACATTTTGCACAAATGAAAGATGTGCATATGCGTGATTTGTTCGAGCAAGATAAAGACCGCTTTACTAAATTTTCGGCAACGTTCGATGGTCAAATCTTAGTGGATTTCTCCAAAAACAGAATAACGCAAGAAACCTTAGACAATTTATTGGCACTGGCAAAAGAAACTGAGCTAGAAAATGCCATTAGTAGTATGTTCAACGGTGAGAAAATTAACCGTACGGAAGACCGTGCGGTGCTGCACACGGCATTACGTAATCGCGATAATACGCCTGTTTATGTGGATGGCAAAGATGTCATGCCAGACGTCAATGCGGTGCTAGAAAAAATGAAACAGTTTAGCCAACGCATTATCAGCGGTGAGTGGAAAGGCTTTACGGGTAAGGCGATTACTGATGTGGTGAATATCGGGATTGGCGGTTCTGACCTTGGCCCATTCATGGTGACTGAAGCATTACGCCCTTATAAAAACCACCTGAATATGCATTTTGTTTCTAACGTGGATGGCACTCAAATTGCAGAAACGTTGAAAAAACTGAATCCAGAAACCACATTGTTCCTGATTGCGTCCAAAACATTCACCACGCAAGAGACCATGACCAACGCACATTCAGCCCGTGATTGGTTCTTAGCATCCGCAAAAGATGAAAGCCAAGTGGCTAAGCACTTTGTGGCGTTGTCCACCAATGGTGAAGAAGTCGCTAAGTTTGGTATTGATACCAACAATATGTTTGAGTTCTGGGATTGGGTTGGTGGTCGCTATTCATTATGGTCAGCGATTGGTTTATCTATCATTTTATCTGTTGGTTTTGATAATTTCATTCAATTATTGAACGGCGCTCATGCAATGGATAAGCATTTCACCCAAACACCACTGGAGAAAAACATCCCAGTATTGTTAGGGTTGATTGGCATTTGGTACAACAATTTTTTTGAATCGGAAACTGAAGCGATTCTGCCATACGATCAATACATGCACCGCTTTGCGGCATACTTCCAACAAGGCAATATGGAATCTAACGGTAAGTACATTGGCCGTGATGGAAAAGCCGTTTCTTACCAAACAGGCCCAATTATTTGGGGTGAGCCTGGGACAAACGGGCAACATGCGTTTTATCAATTAATCCACCAAGGGACAAAAATGATCCCTTGTGACTTTATTGCGCCAGCCGTCACACATAACCCGCTGGGTGATCACCACGAGAAACTGCTTTCGAACTTTTTTGCGCAAACAGAAGCGTTAGCATTTGGGAAAACGCGTGAAGTAGTGGACGCTGAATTTGCAGCACAAGGTAAATCCGTGGCGGATATGGAATATGTTGCGCCGTATAAAGTGTTTGAAGGTAACCGCCCAACTAACTCGATTTTACTCAAAGAAATCACGCCATATTCATTAGGTGCATTAATCGCGATGTATGAGCACAAAATCTTTACCCAAGGGGCGATTTTGAACATCTTCACGTTTGACCAGTGGGGCGTAGAATTAGGCAAACAGTTAGCGAGCCGCATCCTGCCTGAATTAGAAAACAGTGAAAAAGTCAGCAGCCATGACAGCTCAACCAATGGTTTGATTAACAGCTATAAAGCCTGGCGTTAATTATCCATTGAAATAACGTCGAAAATTAAGCGGGAAGTCGTGTAAGCAACTTCCCGTTTTCTTTTCATTAAAATCATAAAATTGGTTTGATATAAGCCTAATTGTTAATATATTAATGAATTTTATTATTGTTCACAACTTGTTATTAATTGGAAAATTTTTCACTGTTTTTTTACAATTTGTGTTGAATTTGTGACTTTTTATATAAATTGTTAGCTAACTTTAACCTTGTAGCAAAACAACGTGATATCCTATTTGGCAAGAAATATAGAAATCATAACCATGTTATTCATGGTGGAATTTACGTAATGGATGAAACGCTATTTACCTCGCAGCCAATCGAATGGATTGCGCAGGATGATGAAAGAGTTCCCGCTAACACACTCGATTGGTTACTCGAACTTGGCTCCATGACAAAACGTTTTGAACAACACAGCCAGCAAGTTACCGTCATACCGTATTTAGAACGCTATGTGTCGCAAGCATTGCTAAGTGCGGAAGAAGTACAAAATTTACCAGTAAGTCACCGTTATTGGGTACGCGAAGTGGTTATGTACGGGGATGGTATTCCATGGTTGCTAGGCCGGACGGTCATTCCTGAAGAAACATTGACTGATGATGACCAACAATTGGTGGATATTGGTCGCATGCCCTTGGGACGCTATTTATTTAGTCGAGATAATCTAACGCGTGACTATATCCATATTGGTTGTTGCGCAGAACGTTGGGTTCGCCGCTCTCGATTAAGGTTATCTGATAAGCCATTGTTGTTAACCGAAATATTTTTACCTGAATCACCTGCATATCGTTAACTGTCCAAGTTATTTCAAACTGTAGATTTTGGCAAAACGCGATACAAACATACAAAAATCCGCGATTTACCATACTGAGTAGTGTGAACACCTACCTATTTTGAAGTATGATGGAATGAGAAAAGGAGCACGACAAAGTGGAGGGAAGTATGACGCTGAGTAAATGGCATGCATACAGCCGTTTAATGCGTATTGATAGACCCATTGGTTCACTGTTGTTACTGTGGCCGACGTATTGGGCACTATGGATAGCCGCTCAAAGCACGCCAAATTTACATATTTTGATCGTGTTTACTGCGGGGGTATTCTTTATGCGTGCCGCGGGTTGCGTGATCAATGATTTTGCTGATCGCCATTTTGATGGTCATGTAGAGCGAACTAAGCATCGCCCATTACCCAGTGGTGATGTCACTGAAAAAGAAGCAAAAATTTTATTTGTTAGTCTAGTCGGTGTGTCTTTCTTGTTAGTATTAACACTGAATTCAATGACGATTTGGTTATCCATTGCGGGGCTTGCCTTAGCGTGGATTTATCCTTTTGTTAAAAGGGTCAGCCACTTACCTCAGGTTGTACTGGGTGCGGCGTTTGGTTGGTCGATACCGATGTCCTTCTCGGCAGTCGGTGAATCGCTACCGTTGGTATGTTGGGTTTTATTCATCGTGAATATCATTTGGTCTGTCATTTACGATACACAGTATGCGATGGTTGACCGAGACGATGACTTAAAAATTGGCGTGAAATCAACGGCGATTTTATTTGGCCAGTATGACAAACTGATTATTGGATTACTGCAATTGCTGATGGTTGGCTTGCTGGTGGCCGTGGGTTTATTGGCAGGTTTAGGAATAATTTATTATCTTTCACTGGCGCTGGTTGCGGGGTTATTTGTTTATCAGCAACAGTTGATGGTGAATCGCGAACGTGCCCCTTGCTTTAAGGCTTTCATGAATAATAACTTCGTTGGCTTGATTTTGTTTATTGGCATCATGGTGAGTTATTTTTAACGTGTGAATTGATGTTCAATGGCCCAACAAAAAAGGTAATGTTTTTCAACATTACCTTTTTGCTTTTTATTGGCTTACAAAACCGGATTAGTCTTTTTCTGGCTCTGTGGTTTGAGCTGATTCATCAGGTATTGCGACTTTTTTCTCTTCTGAAAGCTCATCGCTTTGGCTAACACTTTCAATGGTTAAACGAATTTCTGGTGACATTAACCGCGCAAGAACCGCATACAGTTTTTGGGCGTTAGTGGTGAAGATATCGTTTTCATTGTTATCGATATAGCCTTCTTCCCTAAGTGTATCAACAAGCGTTGAAAATACCGCTTTATCAAAGAACTCAGGGGCGTTAATGCCGTGCAGTACAGAAAGGCGCTGCGCAAGGATGCGGCTTTCTTTTTCCAACGTATTACGGCTGATTTCAGGGCTGGCATTAAGTAATGACAGCGTGATAGCGTAGCGTTGTAGTGTTTCACGGACTCCAGCAGCTAAGAGCTGTAATGGACGAATACGGCGCGGGTTCAGTACCACCATTTCGTCGTCTCTTAAGCAGATAAGCTTCTGATTATTCAGCTCATCAATCAGAGTATCAACCGTTTCACGTAACTGTTCGTCGTTATAACGCATAAACAGTTCAGCTTTTAAGAACGGATAGATTTGGCTGACTTGTTGGTGAATATCTTGGCGACTGATGCGCTCATGGTGCAATACAATACTGGTAATTAATGACGGCAATACCAGTAAGTGATGGATATTGTTACGGTAGTAGGTCATTAAAACGGCATTTTCACGAGGAAGAATAATAATATCCCCCATGCTGTCTTTTTCTACTTCGAATTTATCCATTTGCAAAGCATGTTCGAGCAGCTGTTCCGCGGTTTTATTTGGCGTTGTTGCATCAGCCGTGTATGGCGCATTGCGCAATAATTGCAGATAGCATTCCACTTGCTCAATGAGCTGCTCACGGGTTAATGAACGCTGACGTGAAGCTAGCAAAGCGGTGGCACACAAGTTGATGGCATTAGCAGCAGCAGCGTTATTGATATTCACCATGATGTTATCTGCTAACGAGCTGACCGTTGGGTTTAACCAAGACGGACGTTGTGGCTCAATGGGGTCAATCGAATCACGCCAATCAGGTACACGCTGATTAAGATAATGAGAAAGAGAAATTGGCTGACCAAAGTTCACATACCCTTGACCTAAGTTACGCAGTTTGCGCAAGCCGCGGATCATTGAAAATAAGCCTTCTTTCTCTTTTTCTGCACCACGCAGCTCTTTTGCATAGGTACCCACTTCCATCACGTGTTCGTAGCCAATATAAATAGGCACGATAGTGATAGGGCGTGAGTCACCGCGAAGCATGGCTTGCAATGTCATCGACAGCGTTCCGGTTTTTGGCTGCAATAAACGGCCTGTTCGGGAACGTCCACCTTCAACGAAATACTCAATAGAATAGCCGCGAGCAAACAGCTCGCTTAAGTATTCACGGAAAACCGTGGAATAGAGTTTATTTCCTTTAAAGGTTCGGCGGATAAAGAATGCGCCAAGACGGCGGAAAATCGGGCCGGCAGGCCAGAAGTTTAAGTTGATCCCAGCGGCGATGTGCGGGGGAACTAAGCCTTGATGGTAAAGGACATAGGAAAGCAGTAAGTAGTCCATGTGGCTTCGGTGGGAAGGCACATACACAATTTCATGACCATCTTGCGCTAATTGGCGAACACGCTCAGCATGTTGCACGTTAATGCCTTGATAGAGGCGATTCCATGTCCAGCTCAGTACGCGGTCTGTTAAACGCACGGCTTCATAGGAGAAATTAGCGGCAATTTCTTCCATCATATTCACCGCATTTTGCTGCGCTTTCTTCAATGGAATTTTTTTACTGCGTGCTTCGTCTTCGACGGCTTTTTCAATCGCTTTTGATGTCAAAAGCTTATTGAACAGTTCATAGCGTGCTGGCAGTTTCGGGCCGACCGCCGCAAGGCGTTGGCGCGAATAGTGAATACGGGCGACACGTGCTAATTTATTGGCAATAATGGTGTCTGTGCCGTGGTCCTGTGCCATTTTCCCAATCGAAACAGGTGGCGATAGGCGAACAAAACTATCGCGACCTAACCATAGGATAGCGAAGAATTTTTGCACCCCATTTAATAGCTTGAGTGGGGGAGCAGGGGTATGCCCTTCACGACCAGGGGATCGCCCAAACATGACCGATGCAGGTAGCATTTGAATATCCAGATTTGGATTATTTTTGTGCAAATCTAAATATGCATGGAATGTTTTGACGGAATCTTTACGCGGATCCGGTGAATAATAGCGAAATACGCGCGGGCCATCATCGATAAACACATAGGCAGGAAGCTTGGTGCCATTGATGTCGTTATCAACCAAAGGGTCAGGCAAACCGATAGCCAAGCATTGATGCCGTAGCGTTAGGAGGTCGGACTTAGAATGATAAGGCAATACATACAGCGTTGGCCTGTTAGTATCAAGCTGCAATTCTGTAATTGGGTCCGATGGAATTAGTTTACTTTTTACCAATAATTTAAGTGGTAAATTCAACGTGTTGTAATATATTTTACGCCATAGTGACATAAATGATTATAGCCTCTTGTTAACAATGCTGCGCAATCATACCAGAAATCCACTGGCAGATCTGTTACTGACAATTCACTTTGACCGTAAAAATCGATTATTGTTTGTATTTTTTAAGGAATAAATATGGCAAGTCAAACTAAGGGCTTTACCCGTGTGATTAAAGCAGCGGGATACTCCCTTAAAGGGCTAAAAGCAGCGTGGGTAAATGAAGCGGCATTTCGTCAGGAATCTGTGGCTGCGGTGATTGCGATTATTATCGCCTTTTGCTTAGATATCAGCTATGTGGATAGAATATTGTTGATAAGCTCCGTCGTGCTGGTGGCTATCGTCGAGCTACTCAATAGTGCAATAGAAGCCGTTGTTGACCGTATTGGTAGTGAATATCATGAACTTTCAGGGCGCGCTAAAGATATTGGCTCTGCCGCTGTGTTTGTCAGTATTGGCTTAGCACTGTTTATTTGGGCATTGGTATTATGGCAACGTTATTTTGCGGGATAGCGACGAAAAGCCATTGAAATTTGGGAAAAGAAAGTAAATCGATAACAAATACTAAATTCAGTGATTTAACTGTTTCAAATCTTCATTTACCTGTATATACTCACAGTCTGACTGTATAAACAAACAGGGGAACGGGATGAAAGCACTGACGGCTCGACAACAGCAGGTTTACGATCTGGTGCGTGACCACATTTCGCAAACAGGTATGCCTCCTACACGTGCTGAAATAGCAGCAAGCCTTGGTTTTCGTTCGCCTAATGCGGCAGAAGAACATTTAAAAGCCTTGGCACGCAAGGGTGTAATTGAAATTGTTTCTGGGGCATCACGGGGTATCCGCCTACTTCTTGAAGAAGAACCTGATGATCAAGGGCTACCTTTGATTGGGCGTGTTGCCGCTGGCGAACCTTTATTAGCACAAGAACATATTGAAAGTCACTACCAAGTTGATCCAGAACTCTTCAAACCTCACGCAGATTTTCTCTTACGTGTGAATGGTATGTCGATGAAAGATATCGGTATTATGGATGGTGATTTATTAGCAGTACATAAAACACAAAATGCACATAATGGCCAAGTTATTGTGGCGCGTATTGATGATGAAGTTACAGTTAAACGTTTTAAACAGCAAGGTAACCGTGTCGAATTAATCGCCGAAAATCCAGAGTTTGCTCCGATTATTGTCGATTTACGTGAACAAAGCTTCACTATTGAAGGCTTGGCTGTTGGTGTGATCCGTAATAGCGATTGGTATTGATTCTTAGATTATCAGGTAGGTAGCGGTGTGCTGCTTGTTTGATTTTTCCATGATTGCTGGCAGATTTCAAATTGATGTATAGAGATCTGCCTGCTTTACTTCCTTTCTTTTATATCCTTTCTTTATATTACTTTTCGTATTCTTTTCTTATATAAGTAACATCATGGATTCTACAACATCATTCATTACTTTCTCTTGGTAATGACAGGGTGTTCATGGTCATGGCCACAATGCGCGTGATCTTGGCAGCTATCAATTTCATCACAGTTTTTACATAGACCATGGTTCTCAACCACAGTATGGCGTAAACGGAATTGGTTGGTTTCTGCCAAACTAATGATGGCTGCTTCTATTGTCGCACAATCACTTTCAGTTACGCTCCCGCAATTATCGCAAATCAACATCACTGAAATATGGCTGGGATTATCAAAGTGATGGCAAACGACGTAGCTGTTGGTTGACTCTATTTTATGAATAAAGCCTTGTTCCATTAAAAACTCTAACCCGCGGTAAACGGTTGGGGGCTTTGCTTGCGGTTCAACTTCGCGTAGCAAGTCTAATAAATCATAAGCACTGATTGCGCCATGTTGTTGCGCGATAAGGCGTAACACAGTTTCTCTTTGTGGAGTCAATCTAACGCCTCTTGATTGGCAAATGCGCTCTGCCATCACAAGTATTTTCTCTTCACTCATTTTTTTCATTTTACTGACCCCAGCTTCGAAAAACGCAAAAATTTACTGCTCATAAGTTTATCATATTTTTGGTATTGAAAGCGCATAGGCTTTCAGGGGACAGAAAATAACTAAGTAAATATGTTATCTATATAATTTTTATTTAAAAGTAAACATAAGCAAACGATTATCTGAAAATGGACTTGGTTGAAACGAGTACAGCAGATGAATTACATAAATTTAACTGAAACAAAAATGATTATTTGCTTTAACAAAACAAATACAAAGTATGCGTTTTTTGTTTGTTATTTAACGTAAATTTCAATTAAGACTTATCTTATGAGGATTGTTCAGTATGAGATAATAATCTGGTTTTAAGCTAACTCGATGGGGGTAATGTAACCCTTATTCATTCGGTTGGATTAATATATATAAAATTTGCAATTTTTCGATATTAAATAAAATGACGCTCATTTACACAACCTTTTACAACTTGAAATAATTATAAGTAGCTGGGTTTCAATTTATATAAATTAACCTAAGTAACGCTCTCAAACATATCATAAAGCCTATAATAACGAATTTAAATCTATATTAATTTTTAATTATAGATTTATTGCCTATTGTTGCGTCTCCAGATGCGTTATTTTGACAATAAATATTGTTGTCTTAGAATTGTTCTCAGAAAGCAGGAGAGCGTTTGAAAACTTAGCCAAGTATTTTTGCTTGTTTGAAATAGGAATGGTTGAGTCAGAAATGAGTAACTAAATGCTATGTGGTTTATATATTGACCTGTGATTTTAGCATAGGAAGTAATAAGAATTAATCGAACTCTCTAATGTTTTAAATTTTTGTCCATCTTTACTATTTCTATATTGATTCTGGTCTCTCAAATTTGGCGATATAGAAATAGCTCTTTTTTAAAGCCAGTTCTACTGACTTGGTTTTAACAAAGGGGATTAAAAGGATTTTTAATGCTCTTAATGTTGGCTTGAATAAAGTTAACAGCAACTTCGCCAAGCTCATAAAAATGACTTTAGCACTGTAAATGGATGTTGTGAGTTTGGCTTTTAATAAAAAAATGTGTCTTTCACTACTTACATGACGACATAAATACAGAGGTATTTACATATGTTATTCAACAAAAAATTAGCAGTTTTAGCAGTATTAGCAGGTTCTATGGTCGCTGGTTCTGCATTAGCAGCAGACGGTAAAAAAGGTGCAGAAGTTACTTTTAAAGCACAATTACGTGCTGCATCTTGTGACGTTACCTCTACTACTAAAGGCTCTGTAATTGACTGGGGTGTATTCACAGTTGACCAAACTACAGGCAAAAAAGTCAACGATATGTTAGGTGATGCGAAAGATTTTAGCTTGGTTCTGACTAACTGTTCTAAAGATGGTTCAGACACAACTATGAACGTTTACGCACAAGGTCAAGAAGCAACTGGTTTCCCTGAGTTATTTGCTAACAAAGATGCTAAATCTTTAGCAGTTAAACTGGAATCAGGTGCTGTTAAACTTCTGCCTAACCAAGATGCAGAAGTAACTTTAGCTGAAGCAGTTAAAAAAGACGGTGGTGCATCTATCCCTGTTAAAGCTTCTTTATTGTTAACTAAAGCTGATGGCGTTGCTCCAGACATCTTAAGTGTTCCAGTAACATTTACTGTTTCTTATAACTAATTTCAATTAGTTAATTTGAATAGAAGAGGCTTTATTCATAAAGCCTCTTAATATCTTGCTTATGTGTGGATGAGATAATGCAAACAATAGAATATAAGAACATTTTTTTTAATAAATTAATAAGTGCGAAGTGGTATTTTTTAATTCTACTGTTTTTATTAACTTCAAATGTAGCTTATTCTGCTGGAGTAGGGCTAAATGCTACGCGTATAGTTTTCTTGCAAGGTAGTGAAAGTACTTCCGTTGGTGCTAGAAATAATACAGATATTAATTATCTGGCTAAATTTATTGTATCTAAATCACCTGAAGGTTTAAAAGGGGATGCACCATTTACGGTTTCTCCGCCATTAGTTAAAATTGATAGTGGTAAATCTCAGGACATTCGGATTTATTCTCAAACTAATAATCTACCAAAAGATAGAGAATCTGTATTTTATTTTAATGCAGTGATGATCCCAGCAACTAATGGCCCATTAGAAAGCACAGCCCTTAATATTGGTTATAATAACGTCATAAAATTATTTTACCGTCCATCTAAATTACCGTTATCACCTAAAGAGGCTCATGAAAGGTTGAGAGTGGAATCAAATTCGACTGGAATAACTGTTATTAATGATTCTCCTTATTATATTTCATTAAGTAATCTAAGTGTTAATGGCGTTAAGATTGATATGAGCATGAAAAAACGCAATACCATGATTGCACCATATGACTCATTTAATTATATAGCACCAGTAAATGGACGTAAGGGACTTGCTAAGTGGGTGGTAATTAATGATTTAGGGGGCGATGATGTATACACTGGACAAGTTAAATAATAAAAATAAACTGTTTTTTTTTCTTGCAGCTATCAATCTATTTATCTTTTCGAATAATGCAAGAGCAGTAGAATTAGAAATTATTGGTAATGTTATTAAAGGAACTTGCGAAGTTTCTGTGGATAACATGGAAGTGAAATTCAGTTCGCCAATATTTATTCCAGATGTTAAGTCTGATATTAATGATAAAACGTTTGTTAAACCATTTTCCTTAAAATATAAATGTGCTGAGTTTGATCTCTCTACTGGAACTGCTCCTTATACTATGGAGATCGCAGCGAGCTCAGGTACATCAGTAGATCAGAGTAATAAGATTTACCCAACAATAAATAACACAAAAGCAGCTTTTGTCTTAAGGAAATGTGATGACAATAAAGCGAATTGTAATATTGTTGATATTAATGGTGAGGGGCGTATTCCCTTTCAGGTTACTGCAAATAGTGACTTAGAAAGCCATTTTGAAGTGAGTATTGTTCAGCTAGGAACAAATCAAGCGATGCCTGGGGAATTAGTTGCTGCTGTTGATATTACGCTGCTTCAACCATAATAAAAGGAATATACAGTGAAATATAATAAGATATTAATTGGTTTTGCGGTTTCTTTATTAAGCTGTATATCGATTAGTAGTCAAGCTGTAACTAATGGTGCTCATGAGTTTACTTTTAATTTAACAGTGCCTAAAAATACTTGTGATGTGAAAGTGGAAGGCACGTCTAATAATGTCGTTGATTTCGGTAATATACCGATTAGTAAATTTAAAAGTGATGTACCAGACGGTGAAGTGAAACTTCCATTTTCAGTAACATTATCAAACTGTAAAACAAATAATTATGATGGGGTTTACCTTACCTTAACGGGTAATTATATAGCAGATAATGATGGTTACTTAGATGAAGATACTAAAACTTTTGCGGTAAGAATATCAAAAAAAGATAATGCCAAGCAAAGTGATACTGATTTTTTTACAGAAACTAATAATAAATTGATCCCGAAAATAACTGGAACTCCAGTAACTGAAACGTTTTATGCTTATGTCATGTGCAAAACTGGAAAAAGTGAGTGTGCGGATGATGTGAATGTTGGTGGTTTTAAATCAACATTAACGTTAACTCTAATTGCGGATTAAGAGAAATATCATGTTATCTCGTTTGCTAGCTATTTTGATTACTTGTTTCTGCATAGTATCTGTGCACGCTGATGGTATTTCTTTAAATCAAAGCCGTGTGATTTATTCACAGAAAGATAAAGGTCAAATAGTACAGGTTCGTAACGATACAGATTCTCCAATTCTTGTTCAAACATCTATTCTACAAGAAATTGAAGGGAATTCAGTAAGTAATTTTATTGTTACGCCACCGCTTTTCAAAGTTGAGAATAGAAGTGAGTTTTCAACACGTATTGTAGCTAACGATGTAACTAAATTGCCAAATGATAGAGAATCAATCTTTTACTTTAAGGCAAGAGCAATTCCTTCATCCAAAAAAGATGAAAAAGATAAACCAAGCTTAGTTTTTGTAACTGCATTTATTATTAAATTGATTTATCGACCGGAATCGATAAAAGAACCAAGTAATAAAGATTATGAAAATATAAGTTTGGCTAAGCATGCGGGTAAATGGCAGTTTGAGAACAAAACGCCATATTATATAACCGTGGTGGGTTTAAGTATTGATGGTAAAGTGAAAAAAGAGTCTCTGTTACTAAAACCATTCAGTAATCATATTCTTAATGAAAGTATTAATAATATATCAGATGTCAGTTGGTATTATTTAAATGATTTTGGTGTGATGACAGAGAAGCAAGTTATAAATACAGGGAAGGAAGTAGTGAAAACCCCTAAGCCTAAAGTTGAGTGAATATAGGGTTTTAGCTAAGGTTTAGATACGTTAATAAAATCAAATCTAAATATATCTCCTTTAATTAAGTTAGTTAATTATCAACTAATATAAAGATAAATAAAGGCTATGGAAATGGACAACAAATTTTTTAAAATCAGCTTACTATCTTCATTGATATGCCTATCTCTATATTCTTATGGTGATGACTATTTTGATCCAAGCATGTTAGAAAGCCAATTAGGTGTAGATCCTAATCAATTAGACCTTTCGCAGTTTAGCCGTTCAAATAGCATTCCATCTGGGGAATATCGTGTAGAACTTGAGGTAAACACGAATAACCTTGGAGATAAGTCTCTATCTTTTGCACCTAATGCGAGTGGGGACGTCGTGCTTGTTATTACCCCTGCTTTGCTTGAAGAGTGGGGTGTAAATGTCAAAGCTATCCCAAATTTAAATACATTAGAACCAAATACTAAGATCTTAAATATCGGTGACTTTATTAAAGATGCTTCCGTTATCACAGATATGTCTAAATTAAAAGTTCGTGTTGAGATCCCTCAGATAGCGATGTTACATAAAGCTCAGGGCTATATTAACCCTGAATTATTAGATAACGGCGTTTCTGCGCTATTTTTGAACTATTTTGTTAGCGGAAGCCAAACCCGAAATGATAATGATTATATAGGCAAGACGAGATCGAATAATGTCTTTGCAACGATAGCCAGTGGTTTAAATATAGGGCCTTGGCGTTTACGTTCTAATATGTCTTATTCTCATACAGGGGGAGATGGCGGGTCGTCATCGACAACGAATTTTACTAATACCTATGTTATGAGAGCGCTGCACTCTATTCGCTCTACGCTAATGGTCGGTGAGATTAATACAGGAAATGAAGTTTTTGATAGTGTGCCCATGAAAGGGGCTAAATTAGCTTCAGATGAAGAAATGTTACCTGGTGGTCAGCGTGGTTTTGCTCCTGAAATCAATGGAATAGCGCAGTCTAATGCAAAGGTTACTGTTAGGCAGAACGGCTATATTGTTTACCAAACTTATGTTTCTCCAGGGGCATTTAGTCTGAAAGACGTCTATGCGACAGGAAATGCGGGTGACTTAGATATTACAGTCACAGAAGAGAATGGTACCGAAAAAACGTTTACCATCGCTTACTCTTCCTTACCCGTGATGGTACGTCCAGGCGGGTATCGCTATGAAACAAGTGTAGGCCGCTATAACGGTGGTTACACCGTTAGCTCTAAAGAATCTGATTT
Organism: Providencia sp. UF-183; assembly: GCF_058246155.1. NCBI lineage: Bacteria > Pseudomonadati > Pseudomonadota > Gammaproteobacteria > Enterobacterales > Morganellaceae > Providencia > Providencia sp. UF-183. Next base: position 35,480 of record NZ_JBSICD010000021.1, read on the forward strand.
CTTTTTAGGCTCTTTCATCTATGGTTTGCCAACCAATAGTACGCTATATGGTGGACTATTAATGGCGAAAGATTATTTTTCTGTTGCCGCAGGACTTGGTGTTTCATTAGGAACGTTTGGGGCATTATCTGCAGATATTACTCACTCTACAGCGGATATGGGTGGAGAGCTTGGGGATAAAGCTGGGCAATCCTATCGTCTTCGCTACTCGAAAAGTATGACCTCAACAGGGACTTCTGTTGACTTAACCGCTCTAAGGTATTCTAGCCGTTCTTATTTTAGCTTTGCAGATTTTAATAACTATGACAGACGCTTAAAGGATGATGTTGCTCCTTGGTTGAACCAGCGTCAGCGGGCGAGTTTTACAACGTCCATTACTCAGTCTTTAGGTAAGTATGGCAGTGTTTTCTTGTCGGGCAGTATTTCAGACTATTGGGAAATTGACCGTGAAGTTCGCCAAGTTGCCGTCGGTTATAACGGGAATATTGATAAAATTAACTATTCTATTCGCTATAGCATCGACCGAGTTAAAGATAAGACATCTTGGCCTGAAAATAGGCAGATATCTATCAATGTCAGTGTGCCATTTAGTATTTTTTCTAACCACGAAATGGCACAGAACATGAGCAGTATGTACACGTTTACACAAGATCAAAACAATCGTGTATCTAACCAATTATCTGTTAATGGTACATTCCTTGATAATAAAGTCTCTTATGGGGTTTCTCAGGGATATGAAAATAAAGGCATTGGGAATAGTGGTTCTTTGAGTGCAGGCTACTCTGGCTCTAAAGGGGATATTTCTGGGAGCTATAATTATACCAAAAACTCGAACAATATTAACGGAAGTTTCAGTGGTGGCGTGTTAGCGCATTCTGGAGGAATTCTGCTTGGTAGGCCGATGGGAAGTAGTATGGCAATCATCGAAGCTGAGGGTGCAGCAGGAACAGAGGTTGGAAGTAAGGACATCGTCATTAATAATTCGGGTTACGCCTTATACCCTTATACCTCACCTTATAATGCAAATATTATTAATTTGGACGTCAACACATTACCAAATGATGTGATGTTAAAAGAAACCAGCAAGACGGTTTATCCTTCTGCGGGGTCGATTGTTAAAGTTAAATTTGATACTAAGTTAGGTCTTCAAGCCATCATTAATCTACAAACGCCATCAGGTTCTCCTGTTCCATTTGGTGCAGTCGCAACGTTAATTTCAGCGAATGAGACTGAGGCAAATACGGGGATTGTGGGAGACAACAATCAAGTATTTATGAGTGGGTTACCCGCGAGCGGTAAACTAAACATTAGCTGGGGTAATAATAATAGTCAGCGTTGTACGGCGACGTTTTCTGGTTTAGATGCAATTAAAGTAAACACATCTCAGCCAGTGCGTACGATATCAGCAATGTGCCAGTGATACATACCATTACAATGTGTTCATTATTATTGAGTTAACATTTTTATGTTAAGACACCTCTAATGAGCAAGCCTTTTTACAGATGGAAAAAGATATTATGGGTAAGAATAATCTTAGAAAAACATTGAAGTTAAGTACGGTCATATTTTTAGCCGGGCTATTTGCAAGTTACTCTCAGGGCATGAATATTGTTTTAGAAGGCCTATTAGATTTAGATGAACCCAAGGCACCAGGCGACCCCTATCTTATTGAAGCTAGGTTGACGGGAAGAACGACGATTACAGCCCAGACTGTATATGGCAACTTAAGTGAAAGTTGGGATCCAGCGTGGGCTCTGGTCGGGTTTAGTGATGCGACAGGGTCATACTGTAAAAAAGCAGACTCGGGTTTTGTGGTACCAATACCTAATACCACAAATAAGTATGGCTTTGAACTTCAATTTTATACACCTGATGGGAAGTTATCGAAAGATATGGAAGCATGGGTTATCCCTGCGCTTAACTATCAGGTTAATTTTATTGGTGAGGATGCCGCCTTTAAGAATTGGACTGGTCTAAAGCGTACTTATAATGGTAAGTTTTTTTCTCCGAATCCTGATTTGACTGATGGGATTAGCCCTGCATGGAATATTTGTATGCACCCATATGGAGCGATGGAAAGATCTAGCTATCCAATTCTACAGAAGCAGATCAATTTTAGCATTCAAGATAAAATTGAGTTATATACGAATAGTACGATTAGACCTGGAAACTTTAGATTAGTTAAAAATGTTTCTGTAATGACAATGGGACCAAGACGTAGTCCATTAGATGCGTATGCTTACGAAAATGTAGCGTTTACGACAAACATCAAAATCGTTAGGATTTGTAAAATTAAAAACGTGACTAAATCAACGTTTGATATTGTTATGGGGCGAACTGACCAAGAAATTCTCCAAACGAGTTTCCAATATACTTGCACTGCGGATAACAAGCCGATTTATATCTCTGGTATTGCTCGAGAAGGTAGGGCAGATAAGACGAATCCTCGAAAACTATTATTTAATAATCTTGATGGCTCAGAGCCAGCGGACAACAGATCACCTTGGTTATTAGCCCTCCCATATAAAGATGGTGATGATTCTACAATATCTTGTGCTGATCAAACTAACACGCGGTTAATGAAGTTTAATAATGATGATATTGAAGTTGGTAAAAATTCAATCTCTAACCAAACTGAAAAATTAAATATTAAATGGGCTGTTTGTTCGAATAATAATGTTGTTCCGGGCAAATACCGTGCGCGTGTAGAGGTTGCTGTTTATACTAAAGTTTAACTACAATTTTGTATTGGTGAAATACTAAAAGGTTAACGATGAAATATTGGAAAGCTATTGTAGGGGGCGGGTTAACATTATTTCTATTATTAGGAGCAATGCCCTCTTGGTCTGTCGATTTTGATAGTAAAAGCTCTGATACGATTGTTTTTCCATATGAAAGAAAAACATTTATTGAAGGCGAGAAAAGTGTTTCTTTTCGTTTGCGAAATGCAACAACGAAGACGCCTTTTCTCATGCAGGCGAGTGTAGAAAAGCTTGATGAAACAACCGGTGTAAATACATTAGAAAAAGAAGGTAGTTTTCCTTTTATGGTCACCCCTCCTCTTCATAAGTTGGAGCCTGGCCAACGTTATCACTGGCGGGTACTTTTTATCGGGGACGCTAAAACGATGCCAAGTGATAGAGAAACTGTGTATGTTGCTAAATTTCGGGTTATTCCACCTTCAACACCAGTAACTGCTGACGATAAAGATGATCCGGAATTTGATGCTATCCAAGTCTTGCACTTTAAACTTTATTATCGTCCTAAAAGTATTGAAAAATACAGTTTTGATGATGCCGCAAAAAAGTTGGTTTTTAAGACCGTAGGTAATGAATTAGTTGTTATGAATAACTCGCCAATATACCTTGCATTTGATCGTGTGAATGTTGGTGGCGTTGAGCTAGAGAGTAATGAATTGTTTAAGCCACTTAAACCATTCAGTGAACAGCGGTTTAAAATCAACGGCAAAATTAAAGGTGATAAAGTTAAATGGGCGATTTTAAATGACTTAGTATTACCAATGGAAGAACAAGAAAGCACTTTGCAATAAATTAAGTGTTAAAAGAATAATCGGTTTTAAGCATATTTATACTAAGACCAGTATAACAACACGTACCTAATATATGGTTAATAATGAATAGTTTAGTGAGTGGAATACAATCATTAAAACATCAGACTAATGTTTTTTTATTATTAGCTATTATTTTTGTGTTCCCATCAGCGGCGCAGCAGAATAATTTCCGCCTCGTTATCCACGGTGGGGCGGGGGATATTACCTCAAAGCTGGTGTCACCGGAAATACAAAAAGAACACGAAGCCAAATTAACGGAAGCTTTGCAAGCTGGCTATGACATATTATCCAAAGGTGGGGATAGCTTGGATGCCGTGCAAGCTGCGGTAATTATTATGGAAGACTCCCCACTTTATAATGCAGGGAAAGGTTCATCGCTCACGGTGGATAATAAAGTTGAGTTGGATGCTTCAATTATGGATGGGCGTGACCATAAAGCAGGTGCAGTTGCTGGGGTCTCTAAGATTAAAAACCCCATTATGGCAGCTTACAAGGTGATGACGAAAAGCCCTTATGTCTTGATGGGGGGCGTTGGAGCTGAACAGTTTGCGGCAGCTGAAGGGTTAGATATTGTCGACCCATCTTATTTTATTATTGAATCACGTATTGAGCAGTTAAAAAGAGTTAAAGAAATTAGTCATAAAATTGACCAAGAAAAAGGTATTGATGCTGCGTTATTTCAAGACCCACTGATGTATGACTATAAATATGGCACAGTGGGGGCGGTGGCTGTTGATATTCGGGGTAATTTAGCCGCAGCAACATCGACCGGTGGAAGTACGAATAAACACTATGGCCGTATTGGCGACTCGCCTATTGTGGGGGCGGGAACATATGCAGATAACAACACAATTGCTATTTCAACAACTGGTTTAGGTGAAGTTTTTATTCGCGCGGTGGCAGCTTATGACGTGGCGGCTCAAATAAAGTATCGCGATACTCCATTAGCGGAAGCTGCTATGAATACGCTGAATTCAGTAAAGGATATGGGGGGAAGTGGCGGTATTATTGCCGTGGATAACAAAGGTAATTTTGTTATGCAATTTAATACTAAAGGCATGTTCCGTGGAACGATTGGTTCTGATGGGATCCCTCAAGTAGCCATGTTTGGGCCATGATTTAATTTTCCTATCCTAGTCTATTTATTTTATGCCTTTCGGCTTTATTAAAAATGATTTCCCATGTTGACGGTTTTGCCTACTGATTAGTAGGCTTTTTTTTATCATTGCATATTGCAAGTAAACGAGGAATAGGCTTCATCTTTTAAAATATAAACGTTATCTTCCATTCTAGTAATGTTCACATAATATTTTATTTTATCTTGTTCTAACTGAATAAAATTGGAAAATATATCAGGTGGGGTATTATCTGATGAAGTGATAGAAAGAGAGGTAAAGTTTATGGAAAAGTTACCTTTATAGTCAACTTGTTGATAATCAAAGTAGACGGCTCTGTCTAATCGGTAAGTTAGTTCATGGCTGTTAATATAACCATACATATTCATTCTACCATTACTGTCTTCTGCAAGTTGAATGGTCACTTTAGATTTTAAGTTTAGCCCATCTTGTGTTCCATTATCTTTAATCCATACAATTTCAGAATGGCAAATTTTTATATTCTCTTTATCTTTTTTTACAACATACGATGTAATAGCGGCTGAGGTTACTAAAATTAACGAGATAACAATATATTTTTTCATTTAAATTCTCTGATCGTTAATTGATACACAATCATATTTATTATTTATTTCCTTACAGATGCTGATAGCCACATTTTTATCAAATGAATAAGTTTTATTTAAATCAGATAACAGGATGACTCTTTTGGGTTCAGCACAAGAAATGTTATATTTTTCTAGCTTGGTATTAATAAATTCAATATTTTCATCTGAGGTTTTTCCTATCATATCAATAGGTGTTTGTATAACACAGTTGTCTCGAGTACTAACGGTAAGGTAATTACTAGTATCAATTTTTTTAGTGGAAAAGTCATACACTAATAAATAAACCAAGTAACAAGCCGCTAGCGTTGAAACCGCTAACAGTATTAACTTTATTTTTTTGTTACCAATGTTTTTACTTTTTTGTTTTAGTGCTTTGTTTTCTATCGTTATTAGGTCATTTATCGGAATGTTTTCTTCATGACTTTCATTGAGAACAGTTAAAGGAGGCTCTAAAACTAATATATTTGGCTCATTAATAAAATCTGATGTTACTGATACTTCTGTTTTTTTTGTAAGACTTTCGACATAATCAAGTTTGTTATGGTGATAAGGTATTTCCTCATCATAGTGATTATCTTGATTAATAATTTCTTTTTTATAAAAAGAAACGGGGGCATCAAGGCGAAAGCCTTTCTTTGGAACTGTGACAATTAAGTGAGGGTCTATCCCTATTAGCTCAAGTTTTTTCCTTATTTCGCTAATATAGGTATTTAAATTATTATTTGAACCCACAAGTCCGTGCTCTTCCCAAACATTAGTAAGAAGTTCATCACGGGTTGCAATGCCTTTTTTTAGGTTTAACGATATGATTTCACTAAATAACCTAGCTGCTGGTTTAGATAATTCGACATTTTGACTGCGATCAAGTTTTAAGTAAATTAAACTTGTTTTGTGTTCGAAAATATATTTTTCATCAATCGTATAGTCATGTAACTCATTCATAAAATTCCGTTTGCTCTCTCTAATTAAATGGAAATAGCAAAGCTACAAAAAATTGCAGCTAAATTAACTTAAATTAATTTTAGATAAAACTTACTTTTATTATTGTTATAGTCTAATTAGGGAATCAATTAACTGCAAGTATTGTGAGATGAGCAATTTTACTACTAATTAGCAAAATTATTGATTTGAGCGCGTTGTTGTTATTTAAATCTGTATTTTTTTTAATTTTGATTTTTAATTTCGCTTTTAAATCTTTTTTGTTGTTAAAAAAAGATAAAAAACTATAAAGTTGTCAATAATAGGAATTATCTTACCTGTTGGGATAATTCCTAGGTATATACACATAGATTTGGTTTTTAATTAATAATTAACGTCAGTGTTTTATGGATGTGATAATAAATATTAGGCAAAGAATTAAATCTCTGCCTAATATATTATGGGCTAGTATTTATATTCAATACCTAACCAATAGTTACGGCCTTCTTCAATATAGCCATTTGTATACTCATAGGATTTATCAAATAGGTTATTTACTGAAGTATTGACGGAAACACCTTGGCCTAAGTCATAATCTAAACGCAGGTCAGTTTTGGCAAATCCACGTACTTTACTGTCATCATCCACATAGTTAAATGCCCAACTTCTAGCTTCTTCAGTCACCGTGATACTAAACGGCTCATAAGGGGTGAATTTCACCCAAGCAAAGGCTTTATGGGTTGGCAGCTCAGTAACGTGTTTGACGCTGTAGTGTTTAGGGTCGGCATGGATATAACCGTAGCTTAAACCAACTTCCATCCAATCAGTTACTTCACCCGTGGTTCCTAAATCTAAGCCAAAATAATCAACTTTTCCGCTATTGCGGTTCTCAAGGATATTGCCGCCATTTTTATTAACACCTACGCGGTGTGCCATGATGGCATCAGTAACGTGGTTATAATATACGCTGGAGGTATATGACCATTTCGGGTTGATATGCCCTTTATAGGTTAAGTCATAGGTTAGGGCGCGTTCTGCATCGATATGCGGGTTAATGACGAAGGTATCGTCACTTTTCATTTTTTCTTTGGTATAGCGTTCTTTTTGTGTTGGGAAACGGCTTCTTTCAGAAATAGAGAATTGTACTGTATCTTCGTTTGCTAAGTGATAACGTGCCATGGCTTCCCAGTTGAAGGCATGTTGGTTATTACCATCGTATTTTTCGAAATTTTCTTTATTATAATCATAACGCTTACCATCAGCGCTTTTACGCCAGTCATAACCAATGCTGCCGATAATATCTAAGTTATCTGTAGCGACCCATTGATATTCGGTTGCAATGGAATAGGTATTGTCTTTATAGCGGTCGAAAGGTACATCTTTTCTTGCGCGAGCACGGTGAACGTCTTCTTTCCAGTGTGCGGCGAATGACAGCATATCGAGTTCACGTACGGTGAAATCAACGCGCATGTCAGCACCGTTGCTGTAGTCATCGTAACGGCTGTAGTTATAGATACCTTTTTCGTAATCTTTGACCGATTTGTATTGGTGCAAGGTATTTTTAAAGGTGTCGTGATAGAAACGGCTTTGTAAGGCTATGCCGTCAGTGACTTGGGTTGTCCCATTAAAATAGATACTTTCTTTATCGTAAGCGGGCCATTGCCAGTATTGCTGTTTTTTATTCGTGACACTCGGTGCGCTGTTCTTGTCACCATCTTGTTTAAGATAGGTCACAACATACTCATCGGCTTCACGTGGTGTCCAACCCACCTTGACCATCATCCGTTTGTCATCTGTTGCAGAGTTAGGGCGGCGTCCATTGCTTCCCGCTAATGGGTTGTCATTCTCAGATCCCGGGATCCCCATAAAACGCTGCTTATACTGACTACCACTGACTTGAATAAACCCTAAGTCATTGCGGCCACCCAAGCGAGCACTGATATTGTGGGCATTATCTGCACCGCGGGCAAAACCTTGGTTTAAGCTGATATTGGCTTCAAATGGTTTTTTCGGTGTTGCGGTGGTTAAGTTAATCGCACCACCCATCAAGTTTGGCCCTTGCAGTAACGAGGTATAACCCGTCGACAGCTCAACACTCGCCAACTCGCTAGTCATAAAGCGGCCTAAGTCTAACGTACCATCATAAGGCACATAGGTCGGAATACCATCAAAGAAGATAGGCACTTGGCGGCTATCAAAACCACGTACATTAACCTGTGTTTCGTTACGGTTACCTGATTTTTGAATAGAAACCCCAGGCATAGTACTCAGCGCCTGCGCTACGTTGGTTTTATTCAGTTGTTTCATTTGTTCTTCCGTGATGACATTGGCATCCGCCGCTAATGGCGTACTCCAAACAGACATCACGTCGGTGTTTTTTTCTGCTTTAGGGTCAGACGCGGCGTGCCCCTGTGCTGCGAATAAAGCCATCCCAACCAAATAGGTTATTTGTTTTATTTTCATTATGTCTTTCCAGTTTCATTAATTACGATATATTATTTTTTATATAACGATGTGCGTCATTAGCCATAAGTTAATGCAACCTACGGGGGTAGGCTGTTTTAGCGAATGGCTTTTTTAACGCAGACTTCTTAGGTTACTGCTTAAAAATCTTCACTTTTATATCTCGAGGCGCTGCATAATAAGGTGCGGATGTGACCAACAATGACACACCTGTTTTGGCGAACTCCTCAATGGTTTTCAAATTTATCCCACCTGCTAAAGATAACTGACAAGGCCGATTTTGCGCGTTAGCCAGAGTCTGTAATTGCTGAATTTGCTCTGTTGGCAATTTATCGAGCTGCACAATATCGGCTTGCGCTTTGATAGCAAGTTCAGCTTGTTGATAATCATCGGCTTCCACAATGATTAACTTTTCGGGGGCATTTTGGCGCAAAGCTTGCACATGCGCATTCCAATCATCTGGGTTTTCAAGACATTGGCGATGGTTCGTAAACAGTAGAATACTTTCCGCGCTGCCTGTTCGGTGAATAATGGCGCCCCCTGCCAAAATCGCAGTTAAGGCAAGAGGCTTAGTGTTTGGAATGGTTTTTCGTGTACAGGCAAGTTGCCCATTGGGCTGATACTGGCGCAAGATAGCGACCATTTGCTGGGTGTAATGGCTGACACCACCGCACCATTCAAGGACGTTTTGCACCGCTTTCCAGCCTTGGTGTAAAGCATCAATCGGCCCTGTCGCACGAATTAAAACACTCTGTGGTTCAACAATTTGCCCATCAAAAGAGAGACATTCACACGCGATGCCGAGTTTTTCTAACATGCGTTTTGCAATGTGAATACCACTAACGCAGCCCCCTTGCTTGGAGGCGAATGTCATCACACCAAGTTGGGAGTGCAGCCCCAAGGCGCGGGTGGTTAAATCGCCATATTGAATGTCGTCTAACAAAAGCTGGTCAATTAATGCATCAGGTAGATAAATCATAGTGTAAGTTCCGATTCATCCACGACATCCCACGAGACCATCGCCCAGTCCCTTGATGGGTAAGATATTTTCTTACCTGATGCCGTTTGAATATCGTAATAACGGCGAAGAATATCGGTTTCTTCTGGTGTGATATTTTTGAGTGACCAATTGACGCTATCCACAAAGGCTTCAAAGCTATCAAAGCCACCTTTATTTGGGCTTTTAATGAAATCGACTCGGGCATTGATGCCCATTTGGTGCAGGATATTCACCGCATAAATATAAGTTGGCAAACGAATTACTTCACGGCCAATTTCACGGATAATATGTTCATCAATAAAGGTTGGATTAATGGTATGCGTAGTGTAAACGCGCAGTTTTGTTTGGCGGTTGAGCTTAAGTAGCGCCGCTTTTAAATCATCGACTAACGTTGAGCGGGAGGCGACAGAAATATCCACTTTAGGCAGTGTATCCCAGCTATCTTCCCACGCCAGTTGTTCGAAGTGAGCATTGGTAATACCGAGCTCTTTAGCGCGAAGTCGCGCCATTTCTAACATGCCGCCACTGTAATCAATACCAATAACCTCTTTAAACTCATTAGCGAGGCACAGACTAACCGAACCGGGGCCACAACCCACATCCAACAAAGTTTGTGCGCCCGTAAAATCCATCAGTTCACGAAAGCGCAGTAAGTAGGGGTCATTAGGGTTGGCACAATTTTGCGCCATCTGCTGCGCTTTTTTATCCCAATGCTCGGGTTCCTTACGAGTTCTATGCGCTTGTTGCATATGTTCTTGGTACATTTTAGAAAAATCAATTTGGTTGATTAACATGATCCCTGACCTTAAAAAGAAAATGTTGATGGAAGCTGGAAGTGAGCTTGGATACTGCGCTCATCCACATTATAAAGTGCTGCCAAGTTAGTAAGTGTTAACATACTTTTTGATAAGCCTTGTCGTGCTTTTTGTTGTTTATCCAGCAAAATGACATTGTCGGCGATGGCGGCGGCGTGCTGTGGGTGATGGGTCGACATCAACACGGTCATGCCATGGGCTTTCAATTTCTCAATTTGCTCAAGTAGGCGAATTTGATTACCAAAATCGAGGCTAGCGGCAGGTTCATCCATAATCAGTAGTAAGGGTTTCTGAATTAATGCACGAGCGATTAAAACCAATTGTTTTTCGCCGCCACTGAGTGTGCTGTAAAGGCGAGTCGCAAGGTGAGGAATGTTCAACCGCTCGAGTTGTTGAAGTGCTTGGTTTTTTTCGGCGTCACCGGGGACAGAAAATAGGGAAATATGTGGGGTTAAGCCCATCATCACCATATCTAATACAGTAAAGGTAAAAGGCGTATCGTGAGCTTGCGGTACGTAAGCAATCACTTTCGCGATGTCCCGCTGTTTTAGCGATTTTATAGACTGATTATTGAGTAAGATATCGCCGTGGATCGCAGGTAGTAAACCTAATATCGTTCTCATTAACGTGGTTTTGCCACAACCATTCGCACCGAGCAGGCAAGTAATTTCCTTTTCAGGCAAGGAAAGATTGATGTCGTCAATGATTGCGGTGTTGTGATAGCCAATGGCAACGTTATTGAGGGTCATTATGCTCATTTGACCCGCCTTGTTTGCAATAAAATTGCTAAAAAGAACGGCGCACCCACCGCAGAGGTGAGGATCCCCAGCGGCAATTCAATCGCGGCGATAGTTCGAGCGAGGGTATCCGTTATCAATAGCATAATTGCCCCAATCGCCAGTGATGCGGGGAGCTGGTAACGAAAGTTAGCGCCCACTATCATTCGCGTAATATGGGGAACAATCAGCCCTATCCAACCAATAATACCGGCAATGGACACCGCACTTGCCGTGAGCAACGTGGCACAGACGATAAAGATAGCGCGTGTTAAACCCACATTTACCCCTAAGCTTTTGGCTTCTTCATCGGATAAGCTCAGTAAATTCATGCGCCAGCGTAATAATAGCAGCGGAATGATGCCTATTAACATTAATGGCAAGACAGACAAAAGGTCTTCCTGCGTAATGGATGACAGCCCACCGAGTAACCAAAATGTAATCGAGGGTAATTGGGTATAAGGGTCTGCCAAGATTTTCATTAATGAAATGGCGGAGCCACAAATGGCACTGATGGCAACACCCACAAGGACTAACGATAAAATGGGGTCGTGTTGGCGAGCAAGGCGCGCAATAAAGCACACAATAGCCACAGTAATTAAGCCCCCAATAAAGGCGGCTAATTGGATATAAATCAGTGATTGACCGAAGAAAATCCCGACAACGGCACCCACGCCAGCACCGGCGGATACCCCTAAAATATCGGGGGAAACCAACGGGTTGCGGAACATGCCTTGGTAAGCGGCACCCGCAATGGATAATCCACCACCAATAATAATTGCAGCTAATGTACGAGGGAAACGTATTTGCCAAAAAACGGTTTCATTACGCGGATCGCTAACATCAGCTTGAGAAGAAAATAAATTGGCAAATAGGCGGTACAGTTCATCGAGGGTAAGTGAATACTTACCACTCGTTAAAGCAATCACTAAGCTAACGAATAAAATGAGAATTAATAATAAGGGTTTAACCCCTTTGTTCATCATTCCACTCATGATTTTTCCATCAGTAAATCAACCTGCTCAACGGTTAATGGCGAATGATAGAAAAGTTCAAAGAATTCAGCGATATCTTGCTTTATCGTCGCGGCAATCCCGTCATCAAAGTGGCTTTGTAAACGGCGCATGCCAAGAAGGCGATTAACCCCAGGAGGGCCATCTAACCAGCCAAATGGCATACCCGTAAAGACAAGTAACTGTTGGTTTGCAATGGCATCTAACCCTTTCCACAGTGGGGAGGTCGTCATAAATTCAATGGCTTCATCATATTGCGTTATAATGATGTCAGGGTTCCATTGATAGAGCTGTTCCATGGAGACAGTGGTGAGCCCACGGAAATTTGGGATATCCACGACGTTACGTAAACCGAGCATTTCAATAGCCTCGGTGTGAATTGAGCCTTTGGCACCTGTTTCCAACCCTTTTGCCCCTCGAGCGAGGTAAAAACTTAACGGTTTTTGTTGCGGTTTATGAGCAAAGGCAACTGCATCATCCAAATAACGTTGGGCAAGCTGGCTGAGTTTTTGTGCTTGGAGTTCAACACCAAGCGTTTCACCAAGCTGAGTGAGTTGCTGAGGTGAGTCTTTTAACCCACCAGCAATCAATAAATAGGGAACATTGGTCTGTTTCGCCACTTTTTCCGCTTGTGAGCGATAAGTGTCATCGATATTACCTGTGTCTATAATCAAGTCAGGGTTATAAGACAAAAGTTGTTCTAACGATAGCGTGCTGCCTCGCCCCGCTAAGCGGCCGTAAACGGGTAAATCGAGCCATTGTTGTGCAAAAAGCCCAGTATGGCCTTTTTTCAATGAAATCGAGGCAAACCCCACCATTTTTTCAGGGGCTAGGGCAAACATCAGTAAATCAGAGGGTGGCCCTGAACTGATAACGCGTTGAATATGGTTTGCCGCAGGAAGCTTGCCAAAGAGGGCTTCTTCGACAAGACGCTGACCCCTAGCGAAACTTGGCAAACTGTAGAAAGCAGCAAGTAAGGCACTGGATTGAAGAAATTGTCTACGATTGATTGCCATAATAAATGTGAATACGCTCGTTATGATAATAGTTATATAGCGCGAAAATTAGCGGAGTCATACTGGAGAGTCAACCTGAAAAGTTGAGTTGTTAGAAAAACTCGACATTTGTGTGATGTAAATCAGTAACAAACATTGCTATCAATAAAAAGATAGCTGAACATAGAGAAAGTTAACTTAATAAATATCACTTTGGACTTATGAAGAAGAAAAGACCCTCGTTGCAGGATGTAGCAGACCAAGTCGGCGTCACAAAAATGACGGTGAGCCGTTTTTTACGCAACCCAGAGCAAGTTTCAGAGCCTCTGCGTGAGAAAATTGCCGAAGCGCTCGAAAGCTTGGGTTATATTCCTAATAAAGCGCCGGATATTTTGTCGAACGCAACCAGTCATGCGATAGGTGTTCTACTTCCTTCATTAACCAACCAAGTATTTGCGGAAGTGATCCGTGGTATTGAGGCCGTCACAGACCGCCATGGTTATCAAACTATGTTAGCCCACTACGGTTATTTACCTGAAAAAGAAGAAGAAAGGCTCACGTCGTTGCTATCGTATAATATCGATGGCGTTATTTTGGCAGAGCGAACGCACACTGAACGCACATTGCGGATGTTAAAAACAGCGGGTATCCCTGTTGTTGAAATCATGGACAGTGTTTCCCCTTGCTTAGATATTGCGGTGGGGATTGATAACTTTGAGGCTTCTCGCCAAATGACTCGCGCCATGATTGAGCGAGGCTGTCGCAAAGTGGTGTATATCGGGGCGAGGCATGATGAGAGAACGTTTATCCGCTTAAAAGGCTACGAACAAGCGATGCTAGATGCCAACCTCGAGCCGCGTAACGTGATGACGCAAGCTAGCTCATCTTATTCATTAGGTGCACAATTATTACACGATTGCCGCGCAAAATACCCTGATACTGATGGCTTGTTTTGTACCAACGATGACTTGGCCATTGGGGCAATATTCGAGTGCCAACGGTTGGGGATTAATATTCCGCAAGATTTAGCTATTTCAGGTTTCCACGGGCATGACGTAGGGCAAGTCATGACACCGAAGTTGGCCAGTATTCTTACCCCAAGAGACCAAATGGGACGTAAAGCGGCAGAGGTGTTGCTGGCACGAATGACGGGTAAGAAACTGACAGAGACGCATTTCGATGTGGGGTTTTCTCTACTCTCGGGGGAGAGCATCTAATTATTTCCCGTCGCTCCTCGTCATACTTCGCGCTGTCGCGTTGTTGGCTGCACTCACCAACCCTAGTCACATACTGGTGTATGCTCCTAGGGCTTGGCTCGATTGCCGCCTAGCGACACCACGAATTATTTAGAGGAATCTATCGAAGTAATATATTCAAAGAAACCCTTAGAATAATATAATTGAGAAAGTTAGTAGGGATAGGATAATTAATACATTTCATTGAAATAACTAAGGTTTTATTATTGGCTAGGATTGATTATTTTTATACCTCTTTCATTCTTCTTTTCTTCGTTCATTTTCCTTTCTCAGTCAGATTGAGATTAACATCACAGATCTGTTCTCTTATTCGCCAATTTTATTGCAATAAACCCGTACTGATAATAATGTTACCCGTAACAAAGTTACCGGTAACATTTTGCCGGATGATGAAAAGAATAGAACAACGATAAAGCCTGAGGAGTTTCCTATGAGTGATACCCAAAAACAAAACTACACATTTGTCCTAATGGGGGTATCGGGTAGCGGTAAATCAGCGGTTGCCAATGGGGTTGCACAACTATTACAAGCCGCTTTTTTGGATGGTGACTTTCTGCACCCTAAATCAAATATTTTAAAAATGGCATCGGGGCATGCCCTTAATGATGAAGACCGCCAACCTTGGCTGGTGGCACTGAACCAAGCCATTTTTGCGATGCAAAGAACCAATAATATTTCGTTAGTGGTGTGTTCAGCATTGAAGAAAAAATACCGCGACATTTTAAGAGAAGATAATAAAAACTTATTTTTTATCTACTTAAAAGGTGATGCTAACGTAATAGAAGAACGGCTTAAAGCGCGTAAAGGGCACTTTTTCAAACCTGAAATGCTCAAAACGCAATTTGCAACCTTAGAAGAACCTAACGAAGCAGAAACTGATGTGCATATTGTGGACATTCGTCAATCTCTTGAAGACGTCATCGGTAATACCTGCTCAACGATTACACAGATTGTTTCGGGAGATAAAGTATGAATACCGTTGAAACCCTTAGCACACTGACGTTAGTGCTCACTGCAGTAGGTTCTGTCGTCTTATTATTATTTTTAGTGATGTATGCGCGCTTACATGCCTTTGTGGCCTTAATGATTGTCTCCATTGGTGCGGGTCTATTTTCAGGGATGCCTGTGCAGCAAATCACGGAAACTATGCAAAAAGGGATGGCTGGGACTCTAGGCTTCTTGGCAATCGTAGTTGCACTTGGTGCCATGTTTGGCAAAATTTTGCATGAAACAGGCGCATTAGACCAAGTCGCTAATAAACTGCTTAACCTGTTTGGTGAAAAACGTGCGCACTATGCTGTGGGTGTCGCAGGACTTATCTGTGCCTTACCTCTGTTTTTTGATGTGGCAATCGTCTTATTGATTGGTGTTGTTTTTGCGGTTGCTAACCGTACTGGCCATAACGTTGTTCGCTTGGCAATCCCATTATTTGCTGGGGTCGCGGCTGCGGCAGCCTTCTTACTACCTGGGCCAACGCCAATGCTCGTTGCATCGCAAATGGGGGCGGATTATGGCTGGATGATCTTAATCGGTTTATGTGCTGCTATCCCAAGTATGATTTTAGCGGGGCCATTATTCGGTAGTTTTATCAGTAAGTTTGTTCATATTGATATCCCAGCGGATTACCAAGCGCCGAAAACAGAGCATGGCAAGATGCCAGGTTTTGGATTCAGCTTATGTTTAGTGTTATTCCCACTCGTTCTCGTCGGTTTAAAAACCATTGGAACCCATTTTGTTGAGGCGAATTCAACCGCTGAACATTGGTTAGAATTTATTGGCCACCCATTCACTGCGCTATTGTTAGCATGTTTGGTGGCAATCTATGGTTTAGGTTTCCGTTATGGCCTAAATAAAGAAAAAGTGATGGAGATCTGCTCGGCAGCGATTCAACCCGCTGGCATCATTTTGCTGGTTACCGGTGCTGGTGGAGTATTCAAACAAATTCTGGTGGATTCAGGTGTTGGTCCTGCGCTGGGTGACTCTTTGATTGGTGCGGGTTTACCGATTGCGGTGGCGTGTTTTGTATTAGCGGGCGCGGTGCGTGTGATACAAGGCTCTGCAACAGTAGCATGTCTAACAACGGTCGGTTTAGTATTACCTGTTATCAGTGAGCTTGGCTATTCTGGCGCGCAGTTAGCTGCGTTAGCGATTTGTATTTCGGGTGGCTCGCTTATTTTAAGTCATGTGAATGACTCAGGCTTCTGGTTATTCGGTAAATTTACCGGTGCAACAGAAGCACAGACCCTGAAAACGTGGACAGTAATGGAAACTATCCTCGGTACAACAGGGGCAGTGGTTGGAATGATTTTCTTCGTTTTCTTATAATTTCATTTAGATAAAAAGCAAAAGGTCAGCACATGAGGCTGACCTTTCAGACTGCAGACAAACCGATTAGGTTTGACTGCAGGTTGGATTGGTTTTGAAAATAAACAAGAAAAATCAATTCATTGATTTTTGGCTGATAACACAAAGCAGGAAAAACCACGCTTTTATCCTGCTTTGTCAACAACCTTAAAGGTCAGCACATGAGGCTGACCTTTTTTTGTTTATGCACGAAAGGCAATTACTGTAACAGCTGATTGAGCTGGCTGTATAAGCCTTGTGCGCTCTTCTTGTAGCCTTCGACAGATAAATGCACGTTATCAGGACGCGCTAAGTCTTGCGCTGCCCACGTACGAATTGAGCATGGACCGCCCATAAAGGCTTGCCAGTCCCAAAACAGCGTATTTTCTTGCGCTGCGACGGCTTTTTGAATTTGAATCACACTCATTAAATTCACGGGCATTTGAGCTTGGCAGCTGGCTGCATTGCTAAATTTCAGTGAATCATTCGGACCGACCAATAGAATCACGCTATTTGGCATTTGCTGGCGGATTAAACGAATTTTTGCCCGCAAGTTTTGCTCATAAGCGGTTAAATCTAACGTGTCGTTAAATGCTTCGTTGGTACCGTAGGCCAAAATCACCATATCTGGGGACATCTGCGCTAACGTTTCGCTCCATTGGGGCTGCCATTTATCGACCATCGTTAAGGTTGCGCCGTTAATTCCGAGTGCAGACACCATCACGCCAGGCTTTGTTGAGCGAACTAACCAACCACCAATTTTCAAGCTGTTGTCTTTGCTCACAGAAACTTGCGCAGGTAATTGGGTATTGACCGGTGTTGAGAAGCGCCACTGGTTCCCTGTTGCAGGTAATGCCACACTCGGGGAAACCGCAGGAGATACACGCATTTGTGAATCACTTGAGCCTTGATACAGCGCTTGTAGCTGATAAGCCCCTAGCGCGGGTTGTAATGGTTTCAATAACACATTGCTATTCGCGGCTTGTGGCTCTGCAATAAAGCCCCCTAGCGGGTAATCGAAGCGTTCATCTTTACGGCTTGAAGATAGCGACCACTCTTTTTTCTCGCTCATGCGGTTGATGGTCGCAGTGCGTTGACCCGGAACCGAAATTGGCGGAATAAAGCCGGGGCCTGCATCACCATAGCGCTGCTGAAATAACGTTCTCAGATTGCCACTAAAAAAATCAGCCGCTGTGTGAGAGTCACCAATTTGGACAATATGCACTTGCTGGTTGCCTTGGCGCAATTTATTGGCGAATTGACGCAGGTTTGGTTCTGCATTATTCACTAATTGCCCACGTTCAACCGCGCTCTGACCTTTTGTCGAGCTAGGTGTTCGTGCTTTGTCTGATGTGTTCTGGCAAGACAGTAAGCCCAATGACAGCAGCGCAATAACGCTGCCAGCCAAAATTTTGGACTTAGCTTGACGCAGGTTGTTCAGTTTCATGAGGTTCCTTTTCTTCCTCTGCGAAGTGGATCAGTGAGAACACTTTTTCCGCGATGATCTGTTGGCCTTTTCCGCTGAAATGAATGCCATCACCACTTCGTAATTTAATTGTGCTGCTTTCGTCGCCGATATAGTCAGAGTAGGTATCGCCTTTATATTTAAAGACATCATTGACGGAGAAGTAAATTTCACCGTTGCTCTCGACTTCAGATTGGTAGAGGCTTCGTAAGAATTTCATACCATCAGATAGCGTATTTTTACGCATATTAGGGGGGCCAACCCAAATAACATCAACATTGTGCTGGCGAGCGGTAGATATTATATCACTAATCCGTTCGCGGTAAACATTTTCCCAATCTTCACTCTTAAATTTGACGTATTTATAACCAGCTTGAGGTGGCATATCCCACGGGTCATTAGGCCCTAAAAATACGACTAATACTTTTATATTTGGATTGTCATTCAAGGCCTTAGCAATCGTTTGTGGCCAGTTGAAAAAGCGTGGATAAGCGAGGCCAGTACTTTGCTTACTTAAATTAATGCTATCGATATTATATTTTTTTAATAGCATGTTTTTTACATGAGGTGCTACCCCTTGCATCATGGAGTCACCCGCAAATAAAACCTGCTGGCCTTTTTCGATATTGGCGATGTGTTTGGCAACAATCGGCTGGTTCTTTTTAACAGTAAAGCCGCCAAAATTCACCCCTTTCGCTTTTTCTCTTGCTTGCGGGCGTTTCAGTAATTCAGGGAAAGTGACAGACAAGCTTTCCGCTGGGTAAGTGTAACCATGAAGAAAGTGCAGACCCACTTGGAAATCTGCTGGGAAGACCAATTTTTTGCCTTGGTTTTCCAGTGCGAGCTGTGCGGCTTCTTTATCTTCTTGGGCTTTTTGCCCTGAGGCATGGTAAGCAAATGTGGAGCCAGCTTCTAACGCGCCATCATGCAAATAAGCACCATAATCCCAGACAGGGTTACCTGCCATTTTCGCCCATGGCGTATCTTGGTGGTATTTTTGCTGCCAGAAACGCTCTAGAGAGCCTTGGTTGAGCCAGATTAATAGCAAGCCAGCCACTAAGACAATCAGCAGCACCTGAACCATTCTAACAAGGGTCTTTTTAAACTCAGAAGTTAGCATAAATGAACCCCGGCATTCCTGAAGGCGAAAGCATAAACATAATGGTTAAAATAATGGCAAGGGGGATAGGGTAATAATACCAAGGCACGTCTTGATAACGTTTCGCGACAGTATGGTAGCCTTGCACAAAATAAGGATAAGCAATTAATAAGACCCAGAATGCAATCAATAAACCAAGGCTGGCTTGAATAGACGCAATAAAGCCCGGTGCAATGATTTGGTTAAGCATTAATATTGCATCATCAAAGGATTGGCTACGGAAAAAGATCCACGCAAAGCAGACAAAATGGAACGTAATAATGCGTGAAACCCAAGTAGAGAGTGTTTTATTGGGGATGACGTTTGTCCAGCCCAGCTTTTCCATACACAAAGTCTTAAGGTTGAGTAACACAATCCCTAAGCCATGAATCGCACCCCATACAACGAATGTCATTGCTGCACCGTGCCAAAGCCCTGAAATCACCATCGCAAGGAAGACGTTGGTATTCATTCGGCTAAAACCTTTGCGGTTACCACCAAGGGGGATGTAAATATAATCGCGAATAAAGGTGGATAAACTGATATGCCAGCGCGCCCAAAATTCTTTTAAGTTAGCGGCTAAATACGGGGCATTAAAGTTAACGGGTACTCTGAACCCTAATAATAAGGCTATCCCAGTCACAAGGTTGGTATAACCTGAAAAGTTAAAATAGATATTCCAAGCGTAGGCGTAGGTGGCAACAAGGATCTCACCAGCGCTATAACCCACAGGAGCATCAAAAACAGGGTTCACAAAATTCTCGGATAAATAAGAACTAAATAAGAATAGTTTTACCAAGGCTAATGAAATTAAAAGGATTGCTTTGCGGCTATCGAGAATTGTGCGAGTTTCAGCTTGGATTTGTGGAAGAAAGTTTTTAGCGCGGTTAATTGGACCCGCAACAATG
Source organism: Providencia sp. UF-183 (assembly GCF_058246155.1). Taxonomy (NCBI): domain Bacteria; kingdom Pseudomonadati; phylum Pseudomonadota; class Gammaproteobacteria; order Enterobacterales; family Morganellaceae; genus Providencia; species Providencia sp. UF-183. Next base: position 55,864 of record NZ_JBSICD010000021.1, read on the forward strand.
CTAGGAAAAAATGCAAGGTATAGTGTTACGTCAAAAAAATCTGCTTTTTGAATTTCTTTTCGGCACACAGAAACCGTATAACTAACGGAATGAAAGGCATAGAAAGACAGCCCTAGCGGCGCCAGTATTTCTAAAATAGGTAGCCCAACACTAAAACCGAATTTATCTAAGGTTTGTTGGATGCTTTCTTGAAAGAAAGAATAATATTTGAAGTAAGTAAAACACCCAATAATACCTGTGGCGAGAATGACATAAATCCAACGATTGGAAAGCCAGTTCGTTACCCAGTTAGTTAATAAATAGATAAAAAGGGTATAACCAAATAAAATATAAGCAAATTCAGGACTAAAAGAATAAACAAAAAAATAGCTAGCAGTAATTAAAAGGCCATTTTGTAGTTTTGCACTGGGTTGACAGCCCCAATAAATAAGAAAAAAAATTAAAAAAGAGCCAAGAAACTCAAACGAGAAGAAATTCATATTAGACTCAAAGATGTTAATTATTTTGGTAGAAGATAGCATATGATATTTATTATCTGGTTGTATGCAATCAGAATCTTGCTCGTCATACTTTGAGCTACAGGGGTGTTGCCTTCACAAAGCGACCCTAGTCACATACTTATGTATGCTCCTAGGGATATCTTCTCTTGCCGCCTTGCCACCACTTTAACTATTTAGAGCAACTGTTGAGATCTGAAAAAATCAAATAAATGCGGCTTAAAAAAAGAATAAAAAAAATCCACTTAGCGAAGTGGATTTTTTATGTCTTGTACCTGGTGATACAAAAATTTAGATGCGAGTGGATGCTCTTTTTTGAGCTTGTGTAATCAATTCTTCGTTACTCGCGTACATCTCTTGTAGATAACGGTTATAGGATGAACCTAACTCTGAGTACCCTTTCATATCATTAATAAGTTTAGTGGTATCTAACTCATCTTTTGATTGACGTTGCTTTGCTCGTGAACTGCGCAGAGATTCATAAGCATTGTGGGTATTCATATTCTTCATATAAGCCGTCACAGTGTCTTCTACTGAAGAGTATGTGGAATAGCCTTTCACTTTTCCTTGTTTGGTTTGACAGCCGCTACCGCAGCGCATACCAAATAAATTACCATTTTGTAGAGCCAGTTGTGATGTACCCCAACCAGACTCTGTTGCAGCTTGCGTTGCAACTAAGTGCGTCGGCATGATGTCAACACGACTAAGTAGCTTGTCCCAATTAATGCGTTTAGGGTTACTACATTTCACACCATAGCTATCACAAATTTGGCTAAGACGGCGCAATTCTTGAGCGCTCCACTTCTTGTTTGCACGAACGGATAACAACCAGTTACGTTCTTCCAAAATTTGCTTGTTCACTTTTTCAATTACAGGGACAACCGTTTTCAAAAATGCTTTCTTTCGTGGCGTACCAGAGGGATATTTTCGCAAATCAGGCAGTGAAGTTTTAGCCTGACTGACATTTTGCACAGTGCTACTTGAGTAGTCTTTACTGAGCATTTTGCTGGTACTGGTGGAGCCGATACTCAAGCTCGAAAATAACAATAAAAATAAGAAAGCGAAGACGGCTTTTGTCCTCATCGTTCGAGAGGGCATTTGCTTCTCCTAAGTTTCTCTGAACAAAATTCGAGCGAATAGTAGCAGAATAATTTTTCACGAGCTACATATATCCCGCTGACATTAGTGAAATTGCTGTATTATTTTGTTGTGTTTTTTATATTTTTGTGAATTTGATGATTTTAAATCGGTTATTAGTCATTTAGGGTATATTCACTTATGTGATGTATAAATAAATCTATAGCATTTTCACTTTTATTGTGTTCACTTAAGTTAAATTCGATTAAAAAACAAACTGTTCACATGGTTATTGTAAGGTTATTTTGCTTAATAAGTGAGCGATCGATAGCCTATTTTTTGGTCAAAATGAGAAGTTAGTCCTTTTCTTAGACGTGATGACCGAGACCTAAGTACAATAAAAATAGTGCTCGTTAACGAAAATAGAAGGGCAAAAAAAACACTTTTTTGGGTGGCATTTAATGCTTTTTATATATGAAAATTTAGTCAATATATGGCTTGTTGAAGGAATATCTAAGAGCGTTATTTGGGGATAAAAACAAGGCCGATATAGAACCATATCGGCTTGAACAAAAAATGGGTTTATGGCTTGTTTTGTTGGTGAAAACGAACACGCTCATGAAAGTATGCTTTTAGGTGATCTTCCATCTGGTGAATTTTTTGTTCTAATGCATTCACAAAGACGTCGTCATTATTCATATTGAAAACACGCTGCATTGCGAGGTCATCAACATATTCTTTTTGCGCTTGTGTTAAGTCAGCCATATTTTCATTACCTATCATTGGAATGGAGTCATTTACCCGTTATTTTAAGGTAAATAAAAGAAAGAGCACTATTGTGCCTCAGCCAATAGCGTATGAAAAGTAGAATAAATCATTGTCGAATAATGATAATTTACCTACTTAGATGAAATGTGGGGGATCAAATCACAATCTGAATTGGTTAAGAATATTCACAATATTCTTAATGAATATAAGCTGATATCCTCGCCTCAGTCACTTCTTAACAGGTCTGAATAATGAACAATAAACAATACTACCTTGATACAGCTGCGGGTGAAGGTGAAAAAGAAGCTTCCATGATGGTTGCTATTCCCGCATCTGAATTGACCTCTGCATTACTTGAGCAGCGCTTAGAAGAGCAAACCTATTTCACTGAAGGTGAAATTGATTATATTCCTGATGAAGACGGTTTCTTCTTTAGTTGTAAAAAAGGGGAAGAAGCGCTGCGTTTTTATGTGGCGTTAGTGGACAGCGACCCAGATTATGCGATTAACCCTTATTTTGCGACTGACCCAATTTCCCCTGAACTGTATGCCGAAGCCAGCGCTGCACCACAAGCGGTGATTGTTGAGTGTGTCTTCCAAGAGCAACCGTTGGTCAATTACCTACAACAATTAAAAATTATCCAAATTTTAGTGCCCGACTTATTATTAGGACTAGATATTTCAGCTGCAGGGAAAGTCTTTACCCGTGAGTGGCTAAACTTCCAATTAATTGATGACTTAATGCCAAGCATTGATTCCTTATATGTTGTTCATGCAATTTACGACCAAGATGACAATGAAGATAAGCCCGAAGATGAACGTGCACCGACCATGTATTGGTTCCACACACACGGTTTAGCTCGTTGTGGGTTGTCTGAAGCAGAAATTATCATTCCACACCCAATTTCGTCTTATTACGGTATTCCTGAGCTGTTCTGGAGTTTTGTGAATAACAGCATCACCCACGGTAAAATTGTGTTTAACGAGCCGATTTTTATTGGGCAAACACAATCAGGTTATGAATACTTGGTGGCATTACCCTTTGAAGAGGGTTTGTTACACGTAGGCAAATCAACACCAGTGGATGATTTAAAACCACTGGAGGAGATAAATTTCGAGTTTGGTGATGAAACTTCTGAGCGCTTTATGGGGGATTGGCACGATAGAGACGAATCTCACCAGCATCCATCCGCCATGTTATTTCGCGTAACGCAGGAAAACCCAACGCTGGAAAGCTTCTTTGAGGGGTTTGAAGATCAAAATGCGATGATGTTTATGCGCACCGATGAAGAAACTGCGGATATGTCACGTAAAGCGAAGCTGCGTTGGGAATATTTCACCCATATGTTGGATAACTATGGCCCGAAACCCGTAGCACAGAAAAAAGGTTTCTTTGCCAAATTCCTCGGTAAAAATGATGAAGAGCAAGAATCTGAATGGCGCTTCTTGGTGAAATGCGGTATTGGTTACCACGATGCGGAAGAGGATTTTGATGGTCACGAACACATGTGGTTCGAGCCTGTTTCATGGAATGGTGACCATTTTGAAGGGCGTTTAATTAACCATCCTTTCTATGTGCAAACGATGCAAGAAGGGGAGGTTTATCCATTAACCCGTGATGATATTACCGATTGGACAATCTATTTCCAAGACGGTAGCTACACGCCTGACACCATTTACAAATTGCTTAGTGGCGCACAAGTACATTAGTCGTGTTAGCCATGGTAGACTGGGCGCGCAATGCGCCCATTTTACTGTTAAAAGCTTAATATCATGAATGAATCTGACCTCTACCAATACGCCCTGTTTATGCTTTCACGCCGTGATTATGGAAAAGCTGAGCTATTTGCTCGGATGAAACGGCGTATGTACGAAAAAAATGACGGCATTATTGACGAAACTTTAATTGAACGGGTATTGGAAAGGCTAAATGAGCAACATTTTCTGGATGATAACCGCGTCGTTGCCTTGTTACTGCAAGGCTATATACGCAAAGGTTATGGGCCGTTACGCATCAAACAAGAAATGCGCCAAAAGGGGTTCCCACAAACACTTGTCGACCAACATTTTGCCAATATCGACGTGGATTGGTTTGAAAAAGCCGCAGAGGTGCGCAGCAAAAAGTTTGGTGATGACCTACCCGATGATTTTAAAGAGAAAAGTAAGCAAATTCGTTACCTGCAATATCGCGGCTTTTTTGGTGATATGATTTACGAACTCTTTAGTGGGTAAAATTACTTATATTTATCAATGATGATAAACTTAAATGCCGTTAAGGCAGCTTATTGTGCTAAGCATTTCCTTATGAATAAAAGCCTTATCCTCCGTTGTTCAAAGAACAATCGATAAATTCAACTACCAATGTGGTTAGTTAAAAGATTTATTATTTATTTCTCTTGTGTTTTTACACATTTCTATATTAAAAAACATCTTCTGACATGATCATTGTCAGTGAATTTTGCTTAACTATTAGGCAGAGTAATTTTTTTATAATTACAAAATAAGACAGGCAGGAGAAACAAATGATTGAGCTCTTAATCGGCGTTATTGTCGCCATTGGAGTTGGGCGTTATATCATAAAAGGGTATTCGGCAACGGGCGTGTTAATGACGGGGGGTATTTTACTGTTAATCATCAGCGTACTGATGGGAAATAGTATTCTACCCAAAAATGTTCCTTCAACGGGGTGGCGTACAACCGATATTCTGGAATATGTTAAATTCCTACTTATGAGCCGAGGTGGTGACCTTGGTATGATGATCATGGTGTTATGTGGGTTTGCTTCATATATGACTCACATTGGTGCCAACGATGTGGTGGTGAAAATTGCTTCTAAACCATTGAAAATGATCAACTCCCCTTACTTATTAATGGTAGCGGCTTATATTGTGGCCTGTTTAATGTCATTGGCCGTTTCCTCTGCGACAGGTTTGGGTGTGCTATTAATGGCAACCTTATTCCCTGTTATGGTTAACGTTGGAATTAGTCGTGGCGCTGCTGCTGCAATCTGTGCCTCTCCTGCCGCCATTATTCTTGCACCTACATCAGGTGATGTCATCTTAGCGGCACAAGCGGCTGAAATGCCGTTAGTTGATTTTGCATTCAAAACAACATTACCTATATCAATCGCCGCAATTGTGGCGATGTCGATTGCACATTTCTTCTGGCAACGTTACCTCGACAGAAAAGAGCACGTGAAAACAGAAATGTTAGATGTGAATGAAATCAAAACCCATGCACCTTCTTTTTATGCCATTTTACCCTTCACGCCAATTATTGGTGTGTTAGTGTTTGATGGCAAATGGGCACCTGAACTGCATATTGTTACGATTATTGTTGGTTGTATTATTTTAGCTGCGATTATTGAGTTTTTGCGCAGTTTCAGCGCCAAACACGTCTATGGTGGTTTAGAAGTTTGCTATAAAGGTATGGCAGAGGCTTTTGCTACCGTGGTGATGTTATTAGTGGCTGCGGGCGTATTTGCACAAGGTTTAAGCACCATCGGCTTTATTTCAGGGCTGATTAACCTTGCTCAATCCTTTGGTTCAGGTGCTATCGTGATGATGATTGCATTAGTGGTCATCACTATGTTAGCTGCGATGACAACGGGTTCAGGTAATGCACCATTCTATGCGTTTGTGGAATTGATCCCACACTTAGCAAAACAAATGGGTGTTAACCCAGCTTACTTGGTTATCCCAATGCTACAAGCGTCTAACTTGGGTCGTACGTTATCTCCAGTTTCAGGTGTTGTGGTTGCGGTTTCAGGTATGGCGAAAATTTCACCGTTTGAAGTGGTGAAAAGAACTTCTGTGCCAGTATTAGTGGGCTTGGTTGTGGTGGTTATCGCCACTGAGATTTTAGTCCCTATCTACCTGTAAATTATTAATTACTTTTATCAATGGCTGGGTTAATGACCCGGCCATTTTTTTATTACACATAAAATTAAATTCTTTATATATAAAAAATATTATTTCAATAACATGGAAAAGTATTTTTTAGCAGAATAATGACAACGCATTTTCTTATTTAACGTTATTAACGAGATCTGCGCCAAAAAGTTGAACGAAATAAATCGATTAAATTAGGTACTGATACGCATTTAATGCAAAATCAGCTCATCTTTTTACAATAACGTTAATGATGAAAATTACATAATGAGCACAATTGAAAAAGTTGCTACTGCAACAGATAAGCCAGTAAGTAAATGGACGTATCAAGATTTTACGTGGGTACTTTCTTTATTTGGCACAGCGGTTGGCGCAGGGGTTTTATTTCTACCAATCAAAGCGGGGGCTGGCGGTTTTTGGCCATTAGTTATCTTGGCATTAATTGCAACGCCTATGATTTGGTTGGCACATAAAGGGCTTGCACGGTTTGTTTTATCGTCTAAAAACCCAAATGCGGATATTACTGATACAGTTGAAGAACATTTCGGTAAAACAGGCGCGAACATTATTACCTTTGCTTATTTCTTTGCGATTTACCCAATCGTATTAATTTATGGCGTTGGAATAACAAATACCGTTGATTCATTCTTAGTGAATCAAATTGGTATGGACCCACTTCCTCGCTGGTTGCTCTCAGGGGTACTGATTGCAGCGATGACGGCGGGGGTGGTTTTTGGCCGTGATTTAATGCTAAAACTGACCTCTCTCATGGTTTATCCACTGGTGTTTATCTTATTAGCGCTGTCTTTGTATCTGATCCCAGAATGGAACATGTCAATGCTAGAAGTTGCACCTGACTGGAGTTCAATGCCTGTGGTGGTGTGGATGGCTATCCCATTGATTGTATTCTCATTTAACCATAGCCCAATCATTAGCCAATTTACTAAAGACCAACGCCAACAATTTGGTGATAAAGCAATTATCAAAACGGATATGATCACAGGTGGCGCAGCATTGATGCTCACTGGTTTCGTGATGTTCTTTGTTTTCTCGGTGGTGTTATCGTTGAGCCCAGCAGAATTGACGGTCGCAAAGGAGCAAAATATCAGTGTGTTATCGCATATTGCGAATATTAACCCTTCTCCGATTCTGTCCTATTTAGGCCCAATTGTTGCTTTTGCTGCCATCGTCTCAAGCTATTTTGGCCACTTCTTAGGGGCCCATGAAGGCTTAGTGGGTTTAATCAAATCACGTTCTTCTTTCTCACTGAAGAAAATTGAAATGGCGTCAATGCTGTTTATCGTGATCACCACATGGATTGTCACTATTCGTAACCCAAGCATTTTAGGGATGATTGAAACGATGGGGGCACCAATGATCGCCGCTATCCTATTCATCCTACCTGTTGTGTCGATGAATATTATTCCTGCAATGAAGAAATTTAGCACCTCAAAACTGGCGCAAATCTTTACGTTTATCTGCGGGTTAGCGTCAATTACATCGGTTATTTATGGCGCGTTCCAGTAAACAATTGAGAAAATAATGTACGAACAAAGCCACTGCCTCAACAGGTGGTGGCTTTTTTATATCAATAGGCAATAGGTTATAAGTATCGACATTGATATAACCTGATGGTTAAGCTAAATAGCGTGAAAATCACATACAGTTATAACTAAACGAACTAACTTATATGAAATAATTTCAAGTTCAGATAGTTGTCTACCGAAGAGTCTTAGGTAATATCTAGTGTCAACACAGCATCAAACCTCTTATTAGATACCTAATCTGGCCGTGTTTTTCCAGTGCATCATAACAAGGATAACAAATGAAATTAGAAACATTATCGATTCACGCTGGCTACTCTCCAGACCCAACAACGAAGTCTGTCGCCGTTCCGATTTACCAAACCACTTCGTATGCTTTTGATGACACGCAACATGGCGCTGACCTGTTCGATTTAAAAGTCGCGGGTAATATTTACACGCGAATTATGAACCCGACCAATGATGTGTTGGAAAAACGAGTTGCTGCATTGGAAGGTGGTGTCGCAGGTCTAGCGGTTGCCTCTGGGATGGCAGCGATTACTTACGCGATTCAAACCATTGCTCAAGCTGGGGATAACATTGTTTCTGTTGCAAAACTGTATGGCGGAACTTATAACTTGTTAGCTCACGCTTTGCCTCGCTTAGGTATCGAAACCCGTTTTGCAGAACATGATGATTTAGCCGCATTAGAAGCGCTGATTAATGAAAAAACCCGTGCAGTTTTTTGTGAGTCTATTTCGAACCCTGCTGGGTTTATCGTTGATATTGCTGCGCTGGCGGAAGTTGCTCACCGCCATGGTGTACCGCTGATTGTGGACAATACCGTTGCGACACCATATTTATGCCGCCCTTTTGAACATGGTGCGGATATTGTTGTGCACTCATTGACTAAGTATATCGGTGGTCATGGCACATCGCTGGGCGGTATGGTCATCGACTCAGGGAAATTCCCATGGACGCAATACCCAAATCGTTTCTCGTTATTGATTGAGCCTGATGTGGCTTACCACGGCGTAAGCTATACCGAACACTTTGGCGCAGCGGCCTTTATTGCCCGTTGTCGTGTCGCACCGTTACGTGGAACGGGGGCGGCGTTGTCACCATTTAATGCCTTCTTAATTTTACAAGGTTTAGAAACGTTAGCGTTAAGAATGGACAGGCACACGGAAAATGCACTAAAAGTGGCAAACTTCCTTGAAAAACATCCACAAGTGGAATGGGTCAAATATGCAGGGCTACCAAGCAACCCTGAACACGCGTTAGCACAAAAATACATGAATGGTAAACCTGCCAGTATTATGTCGTTCGGTATTAAAGGTGGTCAGGAAGCGGGAGCACGCTTTATTGATGCGTTGCAACTGATTGTTCGACTAGTGAATATTGGTGATGCGAAGTCACTGGCTTGCCACCCTGCATCCACGACTCATCGTCAATTGAATGATGCAGAACTCGCACAAGCTGGGGTTTCACGAGATATGATCCGTTTATCGATAGGGATTGAGCATATCGACGATATCCTCGCAGACCTTGAGCAAGCTTTAATTGCTGCCAAATAATTGTTAGCTGCAACGAAGAAGAGCCAGTGATGGGTTATGCCATGACTGGTTTTTTTGTTTTGTAACGTAAATAAAAATGATTCTATTTTAATTTTAAATATTAAGAATTAATTAATTTTTAATATTTATAGTGTACCGTTATGGAATGAACTATTTTTTAAAAGACGAGTCTTAACATTCGATTCTTATCTCTTTTTTGTGATGAATAAAATAGAGTATTCATTTATTGATTGTTTATGAACAGCAATGTGAAAGTCGGGTAATTATTGGTTTGTTTATGCAGGGTTTAATTGTCGCAATGATAATAGCCTAACAGAAAATGGTGAGCGCTAGTTTGGCGCTAACAGTTTAAAAATATTAAATATTAATAACAAGAATGGTTGAGATGAGATGAATATGGCAAATAATAAAATTGCCTACCTTAAGTGGTGTCTGCTATTTGGATTTGTTGTTACAACCTATTTTTTACCGTTAAACGGGCGGCTATTATGGCAACCTGATGAACTCCGTTACGCTGAAATTAGTCGTGAATTAATCATCAGTTATAATTGGAGTGTGCCTGAACTACTGGATATTCGTTATTTCGAAAAACCAATTTTTGGTTATTGGGTTGGTGCATTTTTTCAAATGTTATTTGGTGAAAATAATGTGTCTGTCCGCCTTGGCGTTGTATTTAGTACATTAATCAGTGGGTTATTTGTTTACCTTAGTGCCAAAATGGCATGGAAGAACTCACGTATCGCGTTTAATGCCACGTTTATTTACCTCTCCATGCTAATGGTGTTTACCATTGGCACTTATAACATTCTTGACCCTATCGTTACCGCGTTTATTACCATGGTCATTTTCTTTTTCCAATGGGGGCTGACCACCAAGCGGTTTTCTCACCAACTCTTAGCATATATTTTGCTGGGGGTGGCCTGCGGTTTAGGGGTGTTGACGAAGGGGTTCTTAGTTTTAGTTTTACCTGTGTTAGTGTGCTCGATTGCCGGGGTTTACTTTAAAAAGTTTAAAGAAGTCTTTGTTTTTTCATTTGTTTCTATTTTTACAGCCTTTGTGGTTTGCTTGCCATGGGCATTTGTCATCGCCAGCCGAGAACCTGATTTTTGGCGCTATTTCTTCTGGGTTGAACATATTCAACGGTTTATGTCAGATAACGCCCAAAATAAATCACCGTTTTGGTTTTATATTCCTATCATGATGGCGGCAGTGCTGCCTTGGTTGGGCTATTTATTCGGTGCTTTACGCCAAGCATGGCAGCAAAAAGGGATGCATATCTATTTCCTATTATGGTTCCTTGCGCCGTTTGTCTTTTTTAGTATTACGAAAGGCAAGCTACTCACCTATATCTTGCCATGTATTGCACCCGTTGCGATTTTAATGGCAGCGTACATTGAAAAAATCTTAACGGAGAAAAAAACACTCGCCATCCGTGTAAATGCGGTGATCAATATGGTGGTTGGCGGGCTTGCTGCGGGTGTGATCATTGCCTCGCCTTATATCCCTAAATTTAATATTTACCAAGCCGATGAAAGTCATAAATTATGGCTGGCGGCAGGGGCATTTATTTTTTGGCTGGTGGTGGCGGTTATTTCCATGAAGCAACGGTTCTGGTATTTAGCCGCAGCATGTACAGTGGCCATTAGCTTAAGTGTGGGCCATGTGATCCCAAATTATGTTGCAAGCAATAATACCCCCCAGAAGTTGATCGCTAAGTATTACAATCAATTGGAAAACAAATCGGTATTATTAACCAATAATGTCGGATTAGGGACGGCCCTTGCTTGGGTATTAAAACGCAGTGATATTACGATGTTGTATCAAACGGGTGAACTGGGATATGGCCTTCAATATCCTGATGCTGCAAACCGTTTTTACGGTTTAGGCCAATTACCTGCACTACTGGAAAGCCATCAATACAAAAATGTTGCCGTGGTGGTGGAAGGTTCGAAAAATGAGTTGATCGATGCACTTCCCGGCAATCCAATAATTATCCGCGAGGGGAATTTGGTGCTGGCTTTCTATGAAGGGTAAAAGATAAAAAACCGCATAATTCATATTTGGATTATGCGGTTTGGTTTGAAAAGAGGGCGTTAACGAGGCGATTTAGTCGACATTATCTCATTATCTTCCGCGCTGCTCTTTCCTGTGTTAGCGGATAAACCATGGTAAATTAACAGCATTGCCATACTGTTACTCATTGCACTCATCTCTACAGCAGCACTGGCTGTCTGGCGATTATTCTGTGTGTTTATTACGGTATTTCTCATTGTGAAGTCTCCTGAGTTTCTTTAATCAGGCGATTGGCTTCAGCAAGCTCATAGCGCCTTGGTGTCAATGCTGTGGCACTGTGATTGCGTGCCAATAATGAATAAATAGTTGGTAAAACAAACAATGTGAATAGCGTCCCAACCAACATCCCAGTGACAATGACTAATCCGAGGCCAAAGCGGCTATTTGCGCCAGCCCCCGTGGCGAATAATAACGGTACCAAGCCAATCACCATCGCCGCTGTCGTCATTAAAATTGGGCGTAAACGAATTTGCGCTGCTTTTAAAATGGCATGTCGTCGGTCTAACCCTTCATTTGCCTGCAATTCATTGGCAAATTCCACCATCAATATTCCATGCTTACTGATTAAACCTATCAAGGTCACAAGACCGATTTGGGTATAAATATTCAAGGTTGCGTAACCCAAGGCGAGTGGGATTAGCGCACCGCAAATCGATAATGGGACGGTGATAAGAATGATCAGCGGGTCGACCAAGCTTTCATATTGCGCGGCGAGGACTAAATAAATAATGATGAGCGCCGCCATAAAGGCAAAGGCGAGGGTGTTACCTTCTTGTTTATATTGGCGCGAATCGGATTGCCAGTCATGGCTAAAGCCCGCTGGAAGTTCATTGGCAATTTCATCAAGGTAAGCGACAGCCTGTCCCAATGTTACGCCAGGAGCCGGAATAGCTTGGAAAATTGCCGCATTTTGTTGGTTAAATTGCGTCAGTTTGTTCGGTTCAACCTGCGTATGGATATCTACGACCGTAGACAGCGGGATCATCGTGCCTGTTTCGGCTTTCACATAGTGACGAGAAAGCGCTTCAGGTGTCAGCCTTTGACTTCGCATACTTTGTGGGATCACATCGTAAGAACGGCCATCCATCCCAAAGCGGTTAATATAGTTTTCGCCCACTAATAAGGTCAGGGATTCACCAATATCTTGCATGCGAATGCCTAAACTATTGGCTTTAGAGCGGTTAATTCGCACTTCAACCACTGGGTTGTTATAGTCTAGGTCACTGTCCACGACCATAAATAAGCCGCTTTCCCGTGCTTGTTGTTTGATTTCCTCCATGGTTTTATACAGCACGGAGTAATCTTGCGGGCTTCTTAGCACCATCTGAATCGGTAACCCCCCAGTGGAACCGGGTAATGCAGGTAATTGGAAAACAAAAATACTGTTTCCTTCGACATCGCCAACGCGCCCTTGTAAGTCTGATTGGATAGCGGAAGCGGGTCTATCTCGTTCTTCCCAAGAGGATAAATTGGTTCCCCCAAAGCTGGCGGAAGGGCCATCAGTGCCGTTAATAATCCACGTACTTTCGGTTTCAGGGAGTTCCATGAAAACATCGTGCAATTTACGAGAAAACCGTTCGACATATTCAAGATTGGCATGTTGTGGGGACTTAATCGCGGTTAATACACTCGATTGGTCTTCAACAGGGGCTAATTCGCGCGGGGCGGATTGGTAAAGCATCGGTAAACTGATGAATACCGCCACGGCAATCACACCTGTTATCCAACGGTTTTTTAACGAAAAGTTCAATAAACGTGTGTAATAGTGTGCCAGTGTAGTGAAGAACTTTTCCGCCATTCGTGCCATGCGGCCTTCATTTTGTTTTGAGTTCAGCATAAAAGAGCTCATGACCGGGGAAAGGGTCAATGCCACGATACCAGACACAATCACCGCACCTGCAAGGGTTAGGGCGAATTCTTTAAACAATGCCCCTGTTAGGCCAGACATCAAACCAATTGGCGCATAAACGGCGGCTAAGGTAATGGTCATGGCAATAACGGGCCCTGCCACTTCTCGGGCACCAATTAAGGCTGCCAATACAGGGGATTTACCTTCTTCGATATGGCGATGGACGTTCTCCACCACTACGATAGCATCATCGACCACTAATCCAATCGCCAAGACCATGGCTAACAAGGTTAACAAGTTGATACTAAAGCCAAAAGCCATCATCAGAGCCGCAGCACCTAACATGGATAATGGGATCGCTAGGATAGGAATAATGACGCTGCGAATCGATCCTAAACACAGGTAAATCACGGCAATAACAATCAGCAAAGCTTCGACTAACGTATTGATAACTTGGTCAATAGAGGCCTTAATAAACCGTGAAGTTTCAAAGGCCATCTCCACTTTCACACCCGGCGGTAGCGTTTTATCAATATCTGGCATTAATTTATTCATGCCATCAACAATGACCAGTGGGTTACCCGTTGGCGTTGCAAACAAGCCAAGGTAAATCGCGGGCTCACCATTCATTAAACCGCTGGTTTCTGTCGAGGCAGCTCCTAGCTCAATGGTTCCCACATCTTTTAAACGAACTAGCCCATTGCCATCGTTGCGGATCACCAAATCGCGGAACTCATCCACATTGGTTAAGTCGGTATTCACATAGACGTTAGAAATGACATACTCACCTTTGACTTTACCCGGTGCGGCTTGGTAGTTATTTTGGCGCACGGCTTGTGCCACATCGGCCGCTGAAAGCCCGCGCCCTGCCAGTTTGTCAGCATCAAGCCACAAGCGCATAGCAAGTTGCTGCCCACCGAATACTTGCACTTTCGCGACGCCTTCGATGGAGGAATACATCGGCTCAACCACGCGAGAAATATAGTCGGTCAACGCAGGAATGGATAAATCTGTACTTGAAAACCCGATATAGGCAACCGCCGTTGATTCTCCAGAAGATAACTCAATGACAGGATCGTACGCTTCTTTCGGCAACTTGTAGCGCACTTGGTTAACTTTCGCCATCACTTGCGTAAGGGCTTGGGTTGAATCACGGTTTAATTCCATACGCACGGTGACAAGGCTGCTGCCCTGCACAGATGACGACGACAGATAATCGACGCCTTCAACCGATGAAACCGCTTGGGCGATAGGCTGGGTAACAAATCCCTGCATTAATTTTGCTGATGCGCCGGGGTATTGCGTGGTGATGGTCACTGTGGCACTTTCGAGCTGTGGGTATTGGCGAATGGGTAATTTGCTCAAGGCAAATAAACCAATCAACACAATTAACGCACTGACTACTAAGGCTAAAACAGGGCGGCGTACAAAAACATCCGTAAATTTCATATCGCCTCCTTATGAACCTTGCTCAGTTTGTGCTGCGGGTTCAGACAACGTATCTTGCGCAACGGGCGTCACCGCAGATCCATTATTGAGGCGCAATTGGCCTGATGTGACCACTTTATCGTTAGCGCTTAATCCATGTTCAATTTCAATTTTGCCATCCCAACGTTGGCCTGTTTTGACGGAAACACGCTTGACGGTCATGGCATCGCCTTCGCCTTCTGTAATAAAGACCGTGTCCCCGTAAGCGGTGTAAGTGACAGCCGTTTCTGGGATAGTGAGCACTTCATTACTGGCTTGGCGAACCACATTCACGTTGGCGTACATACCGGCTTTGAGGGTGCCATCGCTATTTTCTAATGTTGCTTGCAGCGCAACGGTGCGAGACTTACCAATGAGCGGGTCAATAGCGGTGATGCGAGCAGGGAAGGTTTTGTTTGGATAGGCATCCACCGTAACATCAACCACTTGCCCTTGATGTAACTCCGGGGACGCTTGCTCATCTAACGAAAAATTCAGTTTTAACGTTTTGGTATCGACCAGACTTGCGATAGTTTCACCGGGGGTTAAATACTGCCCTTCATGTACTTGGCGAATACCAATTGTGCCATCAAAAGGCGCACGAATGGTTTTTTGCGCAATGAGTGCTTGAGTTTGGCGAATGAGTCCTTGGGCAATATCGCGTTCTGCGCGAGTACTATCGACTTGCGCTTCCGCCACTAAATGCTGTGCAGATAACGAGCTTGTTCTTTGATATAAGCGTGCTGCATTGCGCATCTGCGCTTGGTAGCGAGATAAATCGGCTTGCTCCACCGCATCGTTAAGTTGGACTAAAACTTGGCCTTTTTTAACCTGTTGGCCAGATTCAAAGGCAATGTTAGTAATACGGCCATTCGTTTCCGCTGCTACTTGCACTTGGCTACCTGCTTCGAGTTCCCCGACACCATAAAACGTCCGTGGCGCAGTATCTAAACTGACTGGAGCGAGAGCAACTTTGGTTGGTGGATATTGATAAGCGGCTTTTTCACCTTCATCGTTTTGTGCATACGTCGAATAAATGGCGCTACCGCCCCCTGCTGCGATCAAAATAGTACACAGTGTGATTATTGTTTTTTTACTCATTTAATTTTCCTTCTATTTCTGCGTTTTCAGCGCGAAATAAAGACGGCGAAAATGCCCTGCAATTGCCACCGCCATTAACCCACCAATGACGGCAATATGTTCAATAGCCCAAAACATGGCGATTTGCGCTTGTTCTCCTGTATAACTCCAAAAAGTGTGCACAATCACAATGGTGAGGAACAAAAAGACGGCAAGTGCTCCTGTTGCAAGCCATAACAAGCGGTTAAGTAACACGAGAACCGAACCAATTAGCATCACGGCGGCAGAGGCAATATTGAAGAACCAATCTGGATGCAGGCCAGCTGCACGCATTTCAGCGAGACTATTTTCATAGTTAAGTACTTTGGCTAACCCAGATGAAATAAATAAAACCAAGATTAGTAAGCGAGCAACAAACCATAAGCTATTGCTTTCTAACATTTTGGCGATCACCAATGGCATGAACCTATCCCCTTTCAAAAAATAACGTCAATTGACAAAGACACAGGGTCGCACTATAAAACCTTAAGTTAAGTTGAGGTCAAGAGAAGGTAAGCAAAAATGGCAGATAAAGACACAAAAGCGATAAAACCCCACAAAAATGGGGAAATAAATATTGATCCTACAAGGGCATTAACGGTTGGTGAGGTTGCAAAACGAGCAGGTGTAGCGGTTTCAACTGTACATTTTTATGAGTCAAAAGGGCTCATTCAAAGTACCCGTACACACGGTAATCAGCGACGGTTTCCCACAGTTGTTTTACGTTATATTGCCATTATTAAAGTCGCGCAAAGTACAGGTATTCCATTACAAGAAATCCAAGAGGCATTAGGGCGCTTCCCCGCAAATAGCGCGCTAACATCGGAACAGTGGAAAGAGATGTCCACCCAATGGCGTGTTTCGTTAGATAAACGAATTCGGCAGCTCACGCGTTTACGTAATGAATTGGATAACTGTATTGGTTGCGGCTGCTTATCGTTAAGTGATTGCCCGTTACGTAACCCTGATGACGTATTAGGGAAAAAAGGCCCGGGCGCCCGAATTTTAGAGCGACCTTAAATAACCATAAAATCCTGTCCTGTCATTAATCACACTTTTCATTTTTTGGATAGCTGCTGCGAAAAGCGGCTATTTCCCTTCATATATCATCGCTTTGTTGACTAAATTGCCGCACTGGGTGGATATTTTTTGCGCCCAGCGGCTACAGCTTTTCGCTCATTCTGCGTAATTATCAGTCATGTTAATTTTTTGTGAATTCATTGTAATAAAATGAGAGCGAAAAGAGGGCGTCAAAGATGAAAGGTTTGAATAACAAAATTGCAATTGTGACTGGGGGCGCGACCAAAATTGGCGCAACAGTGGCAAAAGTGCTGAGTAGTTATGGTGTTAAAGTCACTATTTTTGATATTGACGCCGCCAATGGTGAAAAAGTCGCACAAAGTGAGCCACACATTGATTTCTTACCTGTGGATATCACTGACGACCAACAACTTAAACAGGGCATTGACCGCGTTGCGCAAAAGTATGGGCAACTCGATTTTTTGGTTAATCTGGCCGCAACTTACCTTGACGAAGGCCAGTCATCCTCACGACAAGACTGGTTAACTGCGTTAAATATCAACGTGGTGAGCGCGGTTATGGCTGCGCAATTTGCTAAAACGCATTTTGTGAAAGCGGGTAAAGGCGCCATCGTCAACTTTACCAGTATTTCGTCTTCTGTTGCTCAAACAGGCCGCTGGCTCTACCCCGCATCGAAAGCCACCATATTGGAGGTCACTCGCAGTCAAGCGATGGATTATGCCGAAGACGGCATTCGTGTGAATTCTGTTTCCCCCGGCTGGACATGGTCCCGTGTGATGGATGAAATCACCGGTGGCGACCGCCAAAAAACAGACCGTGTTGCCGCGGATTACCACTTACTTAAACGCGTGGGCGACCCTGAAGAGGTGGCTCAAGTTGTTGCGTTCCTACTTTCTGATCTGGCGAGTTTTGTGACTGGCGCAGATTACGCTGTCGATGGCGGTTACTCCGCTATGGGGCCTGAACAGGCTAAACCTGCAATTCCCCGTCTTGCACAATAAGACACCATTTAAACTTTGCTGAGGAAAATACTATGCGTCGTATTGCTATCGTAGGTGGTGGTCAAGCGGGTATGCCGTTGGCCTTAGGCCTGTTAGATAAAGGTTATGAAGTGACGGTTGCCACAAATCGCACGCCGGATGATGTTAAAAATGGTCGCGTGATGTCGAGCCAATGCATGTTTGATATTTCGCTGCAATTTGAGCGTGATTTAGGGATTAACTTTTGGGAAGACAAATGCTCACCTGTTGAAGGGATTGGTTTTACCGTTCCTCATCCTGAAAAAGCGGGTGAAAAAGCGATTTCTTGGCGCTCGCGCTTAGATAACTACGCACAAGCCGTCGATCAGCGTATCAAAATGCCGTATTGGATGGAGCTGTTTTCAGCACGTGGCGGCAATTTACGTATTGAAGATGTTGGCGTTGCTGAGCTGGAGCGTTTGGCTGAAACCCATGACCTTGTTGTGCTGGCAGGGGGGAAAGGGGAAATTGTTAAGCTGCTTGAGCGCGATGAAACTCGTTCGCCATATGATAAACCTCAACGTGCTTTGGCACTGACGTATGTGCACGGCATGTTACCGACACCTGAATACTCCCAAGTGTCGTTTAACTTGATCCCCGGTGTTGGTGAATACTTTGTGTTTCCATCCTTAACCAACAGTGGTGATTGCCACATTATGGTTTTCGAGGGTATTCCGGGTGGTCCAATGGATCAGTGGGGTGAGGCTCGTACTCCACAAGAACACTTGGCGTACAGTAAAAAAATCCTCAACACCTATCTACCTTGGGAAGCGGATCGCTGTCGTAATATCGAATTAACGGATGATAACGGCATTTTAGCTGGGCGCTTTGCACCAACGGTGCGCAAGCCGGTATTAACCCTGCCATCGGGCAAAATTGTGTTTGGTTTAGGGGATGCGTTAGTGACGAACGACCCATTAACAGGGCAAGGTTCGAATAACGCGACCAAGGCTTGCAAAGTCTACTATGACGCAATTCTCGCCCACGGTGATAAACCCTATACCGCACAGTGGATGAACGACACTTTCGAACAGTTCTGGAAGTATGGTCGCCATGTTGTGGAATGGACAAACTCATTATTAGCGCCACCAGAGCCACATATTCTGCATCTGTTAGGTGCAGCCCAGCAATTGCCATCCCTCGCACACACCATCGCGAATGCCTTTAACTACCCGCCAGTACTGTTCCCATGGTGGAAAGATGGTGCGGCATGTGAGGCCTACATTCAATCACAAATGATGGAAGAAGCCCGCGCTTAACGGGGAGGATTGACTATGTCTATGATTGCAGAGGATACATTCATGTGCGAAAGGGAATGGGGTCATACCGAATTTGAATCTAAAACCTTGCGCAACTTGCTCGGGTGCTACCCAACAGGGGTCGCAATCGTGACAACACGCACCGCAGATGGCCGTGATGTGGGGTTAACCATTAACTCGTTTGCGTCGTTATCACTCGACCCACCATTGGTTTTATGGAGTTTAGTGAATCATTCACCAAACTTAGCGGTATTTCGTGATTGCGCCCATTTCACCATCAATATCTTAGGACACGGGCACCAAGAACTTGCTATGCGCTTTGCGAATCCACGCATAGAAAACAAGTTTGAAGATGTGGCTATTCATTTAACCCCTGAAGGCATACCTGCATTGCACGGCGCTATTGCTACATTGGTTTGTGAAAATCATAAGCAGGACACCATCGGCGACCACTTATTGATGGTGGGGCATGTGCGTCGTATCGGTAGTGAAACAGGGAAACCTCTAGTATTCCATGGCGGTGGCTTTACCGCTTTACATGAATCGCCGTTGGCGTAGGAGAAACACCATGAATCAGCAAGCATTGATGACATTCGCGAAAGAATTACAGCAAGGCAATATTCAGGTTGTCGATCTAACACAAACCTTATCGCCATCATTCCCTGCGCTGCAATTACCTGAGCAGTTTGGGCAGGTGTGGTCGTTCAGTATGGAGCAAATCTCCCGTTACGATGATAACGGCCCAGCTTGGTATTGGAATAACTTTAGTTGCGGTGAACATACCGGTACGCACTTTGATGCCCCTATTCATTGGATCAGTGGTAAAGACCAAGCGAATAACACGGTTGATACCATTCCTGTTGAAAACTTTGTTGCCGCAGCCGTGGTCGTTGATGCGAGCAAAGAAGTAGCGCAAAACTCTGACTGGGTGCTAACGGTCGAGTTTTTGCAAAAATGGGAAGAAAAGCACGGCAAAATACCTAAAGCGGCTTGGGTACTTTTTAGAACGGATTGGTCGAAAAAAGCAGATGATCCAGCAGCTTATGTGAGCATGCGTGAAGATGGTGCCCACACGCCGGGGCCGTCTCAAGAAGCTGTCGAATGGCTTATTCATGAGCGTGATGTGAAAGGGTTTGGTGTTGAAACCATTAATACGGATGCAGGGCAATCTTACAGCTGGCCTGTGCCTTACCCATGCCACACTTTAATGCATGGTAATAATAAATATGGCCTACAGTGCTTGAAAAATCTCGATAAATTACCGCCTACAGGTGTGGTAATTGTTGCGGCTCCGCTGAAAATTGAAGGTGGGTCAGGCAGCCCATTACGCGTCTTGGCACTAGTGGGGTGAGGTATGGCAACACTTTCTAACCCACAAGTGATCGTCGTTGGTAGCGGGATGAATTCCTTGATGTGCGCGGCTTTGCTGGCGGTGCGCGGAAAATCGGTGTTGGTGTTAGAACGAAATGACCGCTTAGGCGGTTGTATTCGGACTGAAAATTTATTTGAAGGGTATACCCATGATCTGCTTTCTTGCTGGTATTCACTGTTTGTTGGCAGCCCCGGCTATCAAGAACTCGAACCGCACTTGAAAAAGTATGGATTAGAGTTTGCCCAATGCGACTATTCAACAGGGCTAGTCCAACCCGATGGGCAGTCTATTGCGCTGAAGCGGGATGTTGCTGAGGCCGCGAAACAGCTCGATCTCATTGCGCCTGGTGATGGGGTAGCATTTCGTAAAATGGCAGACAAATTATTCACCCAAGATGCGGCGCTTACATTTGGTTTATTAGGGCAAAACCCTTATAGCGGCGGTATGTTAAAGCTGCTGTTTTCCGAATGGCGTAAACGCGGTGTCGATGGGTTATTGGATTTTGCTAAATCAGGTGTGGAAAGCTTTCGCCGCTGGTCCGAACGCGAATTGCAGCATGATTTTAGCCGCGCGTTGATGGCGCCATGGGTACTTCACACCGGGTTAGGGCCTGATGAAGCGAGTTCGGCGCTAATTGGTAAATTAACCTTCGCTGCCGTTGTTGCTGGTGGGATGCCTGTCGTGAAAGGTGGCAGTTATCGCATCGTTGAGGCTTTTGCGAAAGTGATTGAAGCTCATGGTGGTGAGCTCAAAACGGGGATGCACGTCGAAAAAGTGGTGACGCAAGGTGAGGGGAAAAATAGCCGTGCGACAGGCGTCATCGTCAATGGACAAATGATCCAAGCCACAGAAAGTGTGGTGTGTAATGTCACCCCAACGCAACTGTATGGCTCATTACTTGATAATGTCTCACCTCAAGTGATGGAAAAAGCGAAAGGTTACCGCTACGGCCGCGCAGGGATGCAAATTCACTTTGCATTAAGTGCACCGCCCCCTTGGTGCAACCCTGAATTATTAAATGTTCCACTCGTTCATTTTACGGAAAGCATGGAACAGGTTTGTTTATCCGTAACTCAAGCGAACAATGGCTATCTACCTGAAAAACCAACATTTGGGATTGGGCAACCTACTGCATTAGATCCCAGCCGTGCCCCCGATGGTGGGTGGATCTTATGGATCCAAATGCAAGAATTGCCAAGGCGCTTAAAAGGGGATTCAGCAGGGGAAATTACTATTCCCGATGATGGGCGGTGGAATGATGAAGTACGTGAAGGGGTTGCAGATAGAATTCAGCAACGTTTAGAACTGGTTATGCCTGGTTTTTCTTCGCTGATCGTGGGGCGTAAAGCTATTTCGCCAGCGGATCTGGAAAACTATAACTGTAATCTTGTTGGTGGCGATCCTTACTCAGGAACGTGTTCACCGGATCAATTCTTCTGGCTACGGCCTTTTGCGGCATCAGGCCAAACAAAAACACATCAAACAGCGGTTAAAAACCTTTTTCATATTGGTGCATCAACACATCCGGGTCCCGGTCTTGGCGGGGGTTCTGGTTACCTTGTTGCGCAAAAACTGACGAAAAAATAGGACAAAAATAAAACGCAAGGGAACTGCGAGATAACAGGCAAAGCACACACAGTAAGACAACCCACTATGGCAGGAAACATGATGAATAATAAAATAATCAGTAAGCTTGTTGCAGGTTCGTGTCTCAGCGTACTTTCGTTTGGCGCCCTTGCGACGGAAGGGGGCGGGTTGGGTATCTATCCCGATGGGCTTGAAAACTTTATGTCGGGAGCATTACCCCCGCCCGGTGTACATGTGCTGATGTATGGTGGGAATGCGCACTATGACAGCGTTCGTGATAATAAAGGGGATAAAATCCCAATTCCGGGTTTTAGCGTGAATGTGAATGTATTGGCGCCCCGCTTAATTTGGGTAACAGATCAAAAAATATTGGGTGGCGATTTAGCTTTCCATACCATCGTGCCGTTATTGGATGTGACCGCAAAAGCCGCGGGCAAAAAAGACACTAGCCGTGGATTAGGCGATGTGACATTCGGGCCTGCTTTGGGTTTCCACCCTTCTGCGGATTTACATTATGTGGTGGGTTTAGATGCCTATGCACCGACAGGGAAATACAGTAAAACAGACCCTTCTAGCCTAGGTAAAAACTATTGGGCATTACAACCGGTATGGGCGATTAGCTATATCCCCCCTGTCGGCGTGAATGCCGATTTAAAAATGATGTATGATTTTAACTTTCGCAATAACGATACCAAAACTCGTTCAGGGCAAGCTTTCCACGCTGATTATGGTTTAGGTTGGGGGTTCGGCAATGGCTGGGTAGCAGGGATTGGTGGTTACGCATTTTGGCAAACAACGGATGATAGCGGCCCAAATTCTGCCCAAGGAAAAGCCCGCGCTTATTCCATCGGCCCTTCAATTCGCTATGCAAATCCACAAGGTTGGTTATTTACCGCTAAATGGGAAAAAGACTTTGAAGTGAGAAACCGTCCAGAAGGTTCACAAATTTATTTAAAAGCATCGATTCCTTTCTAGTTATATTATTATTTTTTTTGCTTATACGCCATATATGATTAAGTCTTATATGGCGTTTTTTTATAGTTAATTATACGTGGTTCTATAATTGTTTAAATTTTAAAATTAACATTTTATAGTGGAATCACGTATATATTAAATCAAAAGAAATGGTATGCATTTCATTTCAAAAATATATATATTCAAGGGGTTTTACTTATTTCTTGTTAATATCGATCTTTATTAGTTTGAATAATTAAGTTTTTATAACTTATTGTTTAATATGTTTTTTGTTTGATTAATTAATTGATTCGTTAAATGAATAAAATAAAAAATTTTATTTATTTATAAGTTGTGTATTATTATAAAAGTCATCCAGACATTAACTGTTTAAATCTGGTTGTTTATTGCGGTATTAAAATAAATATTAGTTTTCAAAGTATTAAAATAGAAACATTTGCTAACAGATTATGACAATTAAATGGATTTTAAAACCCCAGTTAATTAATAAGTCAGCATCCGTTTTATAATTTAATTAAAGGAATTAACCATGAAAAAACTATTATTAACCGTATTTATTACTACTGGTTGCTTATCTATTAATTCATTTGCAGCAACAGATAAAGTCGCGGGTGGGCAAGTTAACTTTTACGGAAAAGTGACTGATATTTCTTGCACGGTATCAGTAGATGGACAAGGAAGTAATGCTAGCGTGTATTTAGCGCCAGTTTCAATTAAAGAAGTTAAAGCCGCCGCGGCACATACTTATTTAAAACCAAAGTCATTTGTTATTGATGTCACCAATTGTGTACAAACTGCCACATCAACACGTGCGGATGTAGATGTGAATTTAAAAATGGACAGAATTGGCGTTTATTGGGATGGTGGTAACATCTTACAAAGCCCCCCTGCTGGTGCTGAAGGGTACTTAGCCAATACAGAATCAACAGGCGCTAAAAATATCCAACTGGTACTTGCAACCAAAGGTGGAACTACCTTAACGGGGACCAAAATTATACCCGGTGATCCTAGCCAAGCAAAAGTCGCGAGTGATTTAGCCTCAATTAAAGATGGTGCTCGTTTTACTTATTTCATTGGTTATGCCGCGCCAGTGCCTGCAACGGTAACAACAGGTTTAGTTAATAGCTATGCGACCTATGAAATAACCTATAACTAATTTTTTATAGGTTTATTTGTTATCTCAAGCGGTAGTTAAAACTACCGCTTATAAGAGGGGAACAAATGAAATTATTGAACGTATTGAAAGTATTGAGCTTATTCATAGGTTTTATTAGCCAGTTTGTTTTTGCGGACAATATTATTGTTAATGGGACGCGTTTTATTTACGCTGAAAATGACAAGGAAATTACCATTCAATTAAACAATACAGCAAATCGCCCCGCGGTTGCACAAATATGGCTTGATGAAGGTAATTCAAAGGCACTTCCTGAAACAATCAAAACACCATTTCAAATTATGCCACCTATTTCTAAGTTATCAGCCGGTGGTGGTCAAACAATACGTATTAAGTTGATTGATAAATCACAATTATCCACAGATAAAGAAACATTATATTGGCTAAATTTATTAGATATTCCTCCTATTACTAAATCAGAGAAAAATGCCGATCAAAATATGTTGCAGCTTGCAATTCGTTCTCGCTTTAAATTTATGTATCGCCCTAATAAATTAGGAAGCCGAGAGTTAGCTCCTGAAAATTTGCAAGTATCAGGGGGGAATGGAACTCTTCAAATCAAAAATCCAACACCATTTTTTATTACCGTAACAACGGTCAATACAGATAGTAGTACATTAAATTTAGAAGGATTTATGTTGTCTCCAAATGAGACGAAAACAATAAAAATTCGAGGGGTAGTGAGTGTTGGAGAAAGCCTAACGATAAATAACATTAATGATTATGGCGCAGAGGTTCCAGCAAAAATAAAAGTGCACTAATTAGGTACAGGGATGAACATGCGAGATAAAAAAAAGAAAACTATTTTTTTCACATTATCAATGATACCAACTTTTTTCTGGGGAAATCATGTTCAAGCGGAAGAACAAGATGTAGATGAAATTTATGAGTTTAATAGTGGGTTTATTGTTGGTGGTGAAAACAACATTGATTTAACACATTTTAATGAAAATGAGTTAAGAGAAGGTACTTACTCCATTGATATTTATGTAAATAAAAATTGGAAAGGTCGTCATGAAATACAATTACGTCGTAAGGGTAATGATGGCATGGGAGCCTGTTATAACAATAAATTGCTAATGAGTCTCGCAATAGATACAAATGCACTAAATAATACCTTAAGCCAAAGTGAACATTGCAACTCGCTGAAGGAATGGAACTCAGATAGCAATATCAAAGAAACCTTTGAACCAACCAGCCTCCGATTAGACCTAACATTTCCTCAAATTTATATCATTCAATCTCACGCAAGTTATGTTCCCCCTGAATTTTGGGATACAGGAATTCCTGCATTAAATACATCTTACCAAGCTAATTTCTATAGCAATAACCTTTCTAACTCATCAGTAGATCATTATTCCATGTTCTATATGGGTGTGAATTCAGGTTTTTCATACAAAGGTTGGCAACTAAAACATATTGGCAATGCAACGTGGCAAGAGGGAGATAGTTTTAAGTGGGATAGTAATCAAACCTACCTACAAGCCCCCCTTGTCCCGATTAAATCGACAATGACATTAGGGCAATTTTATACACAGGGTAATATATTTGATAGCGTGAGTTTACGGGGTGTAAAGATTGCAACGGATGACAGTATGTATCTCGATGGTGTGGCAAATTATATCCCTGAGATACGTGGTATTGCACAAAGTAATGCATTAGTGACAGTACGACAAAATAACACAGTTATTTACCAAACCTCTGTTCCACCTGGGCCCTTTAATTTACAAGATGTGAATCCTTCAGGTTATGGAAATGACTTAGAGGTAACGATCAAGGAAGCTGATGGAAGTGAAAATTCATTTTCTGTACCTTATTCATCGTTAACTCAATTGTTAAGGCCCAAATTTACACGCTACCAAGTTTCTGCTGGAAAATTAGATCAAAATGCTTATCGTCATCGCCCCTATATTGTTCAAGGGACATTGCAACATGGCTACAATAATTATTTTACATTTTACACTGGGATCAATGCTTATGATGACTACCAAGCGTATATGCTGGGCACAGGGATTAATACAAAAATTGGCGCTTTGGCTTACGATGTTACTAGTGCAAAAACCAAAACAGAAAATAGCGATAAAAATGGCTTCAAACATCAATTAACACTTAACAAATTATTTTCAGAGACAAAAACAAATTTTATTGTCAGTGGAAATATCAACTCGAGTGAGTCTTACTATGATTTGAATGAGTCACTCTATTTAATTGATAATGAAAAAAATCATACAAATAATCGCCTAAGGCATGAAAAGAAAAGCATAAATTATACCGTTAACCAAGAGTTGCCTGACCAATATGGCGGTTTTTATTTTACGGGGCGAATGTCGTATTATTGGGACGATAGCCGTTCGGAAAAACAGTATCAGTTTAATTATTATAATCGTTTTGACCGGTTATCTTACTCTGTCGCTTTTATGCGGCTTTATTCTGATAATAATCATAATAAAAAAGACGATAGAATCAGTATTAATCTCAGTTATCCATTATATTTTGGTGATAATCGCCAGATATCCTTGACGTCAAATACCATTTTTAACAACTCCACATTTGAGGCAACACAGCTTGGTATTAATGGGGCTTTTGATGAGGAAAATAATTGGGTCTATGGGATTAACTCATCATTTTCAAATAACAGCAATAATAATGTTGCTCTCAATACGGCCTACCGAACGTCTTATTCTTCTCTAAATGCGAATTATAGCCATGGAAAACGCTATCGTCAGTACGGGATGGGGGCAAATGGTTCGATGGTTATTCACTCTGGAGGAATAACTTTTTCACCGAATACATCTCAAACGATGGCACTCATTGAAGCTAAAGATGCTCAAGGTGCAGCCATTGTGGGATCTCCTGGAACATATATTGATGGGAATGGTTATGCTTTAGCCTCATATATGCGGCCATACCGTGTTAATACCATTGAATTGGATCCTAAAGGGAGCTCTGAAGATATTGTCTTCACAAACACTCTTAAAAATATTGTGCCCTATGAAGGCAGTATCGTAAAAGTCAGCTTTGATACCAAAATGGAAAAAACAAATGTAATTGAAATAAAAAGAAACAATGGTAGGCCTTTACCTTTTGGTGCCGATATTAAAAATATTCACGGAGAGTCAATTGGCAGCGTAGGGCAAGGAAGTAATGTCTTTATTACTGGGGAATATGAAGGTAAAGCCACAGTAATTTGGCATGAAGGTGAATGTTCATTTTTTATCAATAAGCAGAGTGAATTGAATAGGGGTATGATATGCGAATAATATATTTATATTATTTTTCTGCTGTTTTTGCCGTCAGCGCGCCAGTATTAGCCGATTGTACTCGTTCTTCAGTTCCTCCCGTTGATATTAATATGGAATTGGGGCGTGTCGTCGTGAGTCCTGATCTTCCTGTTGGGACAATCATACGTGAAAGAACATGGAGTATGGATACTGCAACAGTACCTTGGGGGGAATGCACTGGTGGTACAATTTTAGATGCTAACATTGTGGTAAACAAGCCGATGTCAGGGGACAATATTATTGAAACAAATGTTCCGGGAATCGGTCTTAGGTTTAGGCGTGATGCTGATGGCGGTAATATCAAAATTACGTATCCGGGGCACTATACTGTACCGGGCAATGGACTTAAAAATGTTGTTTTAGCAGGTTCAACATTTACGATCCAAGTGATAAAAACAGCTGAAATCACAGGTTCGGGCTCCATTCATCAAGGTGAATATACCCGCTATGGATATTTACCTGATTCTATATCACCAGCATTAATTACTCGATTAACAGCGGATGCAATTACGATAATTTCTCCTTCATGTAAGATTACCTCAGGTGTAAATCAAAACGTGATAATGCGTTCAGTGAAAAAAAGTGAATTTTCAGGTATCGGTTCTGTTGCGGGTTCAACGCCATTTTCGATTAATATGTTATGCAGTGGCGGTGTGAATATCGCGAATACATCGAATGTTTATATGTCTTTCAATGGCGAGCTTGCTGCTGATACAGTGAAAAACCAAGGTGTATTGAAAAATAGCTCGTCAGAACTCCAAGCTGCGGATGGTGTTGGTGTACAAGTTTTAACTGAAGAAGATAAACCATTAGAATGGGACAAAGAATATTTGGTTGGTAGCGTTGGAATTCAACAAGAAAAAACAATTAATCTTAATTACATAGCAAAATATTACCAATATAAAAAAGAAATATCTCCAGGGAAAATTCAAGCAAAAATGATATTTAATATATCTTACGATTAGTAAATTCCCCTATAAAAACTCATTGGCAAAGATGCCACTAAAATAATTATTTTTTAGTGGCTTTTTTATTTGTTTAGAATTTTAAACAAATTACTTATATTGAATATATATGTTTTTAATATGAAAAGGGTTTTTATTTTAAACTAAATGGTGTTTTTTATTTTCTCTTACCTATTTAGAAGTAAGCTAAGTTGACTAAATGTAATTGTTTATTAAAAACTGTATTGACATATTAATTTAACTTAGTATCATTCTGCCTCGAAATAAAGACCGATTATCATACTCTTTTAAATACGTATCTATTCCTATATGAGATGCTATTTTGGCTATTGGCTGAATTATCTTAATTACCTTGATGTTTAATTAATTGAAAATTAATCAATTTTTAAGATTGAGAGGTGAGTTTATTGTATGTGATTTTATTGGTCATCGATAAAGCCTTTATAAGGTTAAGATTAATTTATTAAATAGAGTGACTTATAATGAAATATATTTTTTTCGTATTCTTTTCTTTTTTTTCTATCATTACACACAGTACAGAAAATAATGGGGGGATAGTCAATTTCGGTGGGTATGTATTTGAAAGTCCTTGTGAATACAATAGGGATATCAATGCAATTACATTGTCTTGTTATGAACAAGGTAATGAAAAAAATTATTCCTTTAAATTATCTGCATTAAATGAGAGTGAAAAAAAATTATCTTCTATAAAAATTTCTGATATTAATTTATCAAAGATATATCTAGACTCAGCAATTACAACTATTTCTTATAGGTAATTTTTCTTATAAAACATTACTTATCCAAATTGGAACTTTTTAATTTATTTTCATTTTTTGTCTCTAGATTAGATATCCCCCTCTATAGGTTAGGTTAAAAGAGGGGGACTTTTTTCTAAGGCCACACATAGCATTTTGATATTACTGATTATTCTAATAATAATATAAATTACGGGTATTAGGCTTTTTTCATACTTTGGCTCGGTGATTCACCGTAACGCTGCTTATATTCAGCACTAAAGCGTCCCATATGTGCAAAACCCCAGCGCAGAGCTACCCCAGTGACATTACTGGCTTCTCCTGATAATAATTCTGCCCGCACACGTTCCATGCGCAAATCACGTAAATATTGCATGGGGCTGATATCTAAAAACTCTTTAAAACCCGCATATAAGCTACGTAAACTGACACCTGCTATATGCGCTAATTGCTCAACTGTAATTGGCTCATGCGCATGGGCTTCTAAGTATTCTTGCACTCGGCGAACATGGCGAGGGCGAATAGTCGCTCTGCGCATACCTGAATCTTCAGTGTAATTGTGAACATGTGTAGAAAGCAGCGTAACAGAAACCAATTGCTCGACTTGTGTAGCAATTAATTTATGTTGGAGAAGATCCGGTGTTCGTGTGGCACATTCAATCAGGTAATTCATTAAAGTGCGCCATTCTATACAGGATTGCCACGCAAAACCCAATTCAAATACGAGTGGTTTATCGAGGGTATGGCCGAGTTGGCCAACTAACGATCTTTCTAGTAATGATCGCGAAATTCTCAACATGCATTGATCGTTATCGCTATTCCAACGCATGGTTGTTGATTCTTCAGGGCTAAGTAATGATGCCATTTGTGGTGTAGATTCTAACCGTTTTCCACCACTTTCAATAATTGCACTACCTGCAAGGGGCATTTGTAAAAGGAAAAAATCTTCTAGTTTGCCGGGGGCAATGGCAACGTCTGCACCATAGCGTAAGCGGCTTAAGGAAATATCACCCATAGGAATATAATGCATGCGAGCATCAAGACGTTGATGGGGATTGAGTAAGTGAAATTGATGCGGTTTCATCACTCGACCAACCATTGATTTTATTTCTTCAGGATCAGCGGATGTAAATAACAAACGTTCTGACGAACAGATCTGATTTTCAATCTGAGGTGCAGATGAGTGGGACCACGAGTTGCTCAACATCGGAGGTACCTCCAAAATTAATCACCAGCCATTCCCTTGCGATTGACTTAGGTACTGGCTTGGCTATTTTTGCTTATTATAGGTTTTCTCAATGAATTCAATTAATTATTATATTTATGACAAAAATAGTTCAGGTTTTTATTAAGTATATTTTGTTACATTTATGATGGTGCTTAATTGTTAGTCTATTAACATTTTATTAAAGTAATTTTAACTAAATGTTAATTGAACATATCATAAACAATTTTGCTTACCTAGCTAATTATGTGCAAAAACTATCCATAAAGTGCAAAAAATCAGAAACAGTGTGGTTATTGTGATAGCTGTAACAATATAAAAAATAAAGTTATTTTATTTATTAATTAGTAAAATATATATGATTAATCATGTTATTGTCTCTGTTTGTATTTATGTTTTATGGTTGTTTGGTTGAATTGTCTAGAATAAATAAATTTACCGGACTAAATGACTAATCCCTTTTTTATTATAGGGGTAATTGGCTGTGACTTCATGATTTTACACGTTTTTTATATATTTCATTCTATCGTCCTCATTAAGCTATTCTTGCTATTAATAACTATTTACCTCTTGTTTTTATAAGCAATTTATCCTCTATGTGCAGGGCTTATCCAGTCTCTGCATAAATCCAATTTACATGATTAATCATGGATTGACGTTTAATTAACAAAAAGGATACAACTAAGAAACACAAAAAATAAAAGAAACGTTCTGACGTTGACTGGTGAGGTTAAAATGGCTGAGCGCTCGTTTGTTCAAGAAGTTCAAAAATTACGACAAGGGCAAGGTGAGGTCTTCAGCGGTGAAGGTATCCTTGCAGTGACAAAAGCCTTGTTAGAGTCCGGTGTTTCCTATGTTGCAGGGTATCAGGGAGCACCCATTTCACATTTAATGGATGTCCTGGCAGATGCGCAGGATATTCTGTCTGAATATGGTATTCGTTTTGAAAATAGTGCAAGCGAAGCCACCGCCGCCGCGACGCTAGCCGCTTCTGTTAATTACCCTTTACGTGGTGCGGTTACGTTCAAAGCAACAGTTGGGACAAACGTTGCTTCCGATGCACTTGCAAACCTAGCATCAGGCGGTGTGTTAGGTGGTGCGTTGATTATTGTTGGGGAAGATTACGGTGAAGGTTCCTCAATTATGCAAGAACGTAGCCATGCTTTTGCGATGAAATCACAGATGTGGTTACTCGACCCTCGTCCAAATTTACCTTCCATTGTTCAAGCCGTTAAAGATGGCTTTGATTTATCTGAGGCCAGTAATACACCCGTTATGCTGCAAATGCGCATTCGTTCATGTCACGTTCATGGCCAATTTGTGTGTGCGGAAAACCAGCATCCTAAATTTACAGTTAAAGACGCACTTGAAAACCCAACGAGAGATGTGAGTCGGATTGTGTTACCGCCTGCGAGTTTTTTACATGAAAAAGAGAAAATTGAAGCACGCTGGCCAGCCGCCGTTAGGTTTATTCAAGAGCGCGAATTAAATGAGTTCTTTTCTGAGGATGCAGACGATGTCGGTATTGCATTACAAGGTGGTTGTTATAACACACTGATCCGCGCGCTTAACCAAATTGGTTTAGCGGATGTGTTCGGTAATAGCAAAATTCCGCTATATGTAATGAATGTCGCATACCCATTGATTGACGATGAATTTGAACGTTTTTGCCGTAATAAAAAGGCGATTTTAGTACTGGAAGAAGGGCAGCCTAACTTTGTTGAGCAGAATGTTGCCAATATTTTGCGTCAGCGGAATATCGATATCGAATTACACGGCAAAGATATGTTACCGATGGCGGGAGAATACAACACTGCTACAGTGCTTGCTGGATTACGTTCTTTTTTTGAACGGCATGGAAAAATAGAACCTCAAGTCAAAGCAGCCGCGAAACAAATTCGTATTCCAACAATTAATATTGCGGCTGGGCAAGCTGAAGAATCTTTACCTGAATACGTCAACGCCGCAGAGCCAACACTTGATGAAACTGTACATGCGCGCCCACCAGGGTTTTGTACGGGTTGCCCTGAAAGGCCTATTTTTACGGCAATGAAACTGGTCGAGCGTGAGCTTGGCGAGCACCATGTCAGCGCCGATATCGGCTGCCACTTATTCTCTATCCTTCCACCATTTAACCTCGGTAATACAACGATGGGTTATGGCTTGGGCGGAGCAGGTGCTGCGGCATTAAATGCCAAAGCAGGGAAACGCGCAATTTCAGTGATGGGCGATGGTGGTTTTTGGCATAACGGCTTAACCAGTGGTATTGCCAATAGTGTGTTTAACCGTAGCGATAACTTAACCATTGTTATTGATAACAGCTATACATCAGCAACGGGTGGGCAAGATATTCTCTCCTCTACAGCGCTGAACCCAACTCGCAGTACAGGCCATGAAATTGAAAAAGCCGTCAAAGGGGTCGGTGTGAATTGGGTGAAAACCATCAAACGCACTTATGACCTAAAAACAATGACTAACACATTGCGTGAAGCGTTGACGACAGATGAAAAAGGGCCAAAGGTGCTGATTGCGCAAAGCGAATGCATGTTAAACCTGCAGCGCCGCGAAAAGAAAAAGGTTCGTAATGACGTAGCCGCAGGTAAACGAGTTGTGCGTGAGCGCTTTGGTGTTGACCCTGACACCTGCACTGGGGATCACTCCTGTATTCGTCTTTCTGGTTGCCCGTCTTTATCAATAAAACCGAATCCAGATCCATTAAGAACAGACCCTGTGGCCACTGTGATGGATAGCTGTGTGGGATGCGGTTTATGCGGCGAGGTTTCACACGCAGCTGTTTTATGTCCTTCATTTTTTAAAGCTCAAATTATTACTAACCCAAATCGCTGGGACAAGCTACGCCATCGTGTTCGCGGTTGGTTTATTGGTTATTTGCAACGTCGTGATGCACGTCGTCGTGAAGAACTCAGTTTCTAAGGGGGAACGAATGTTTTCATCTCCATCATCAATCGCGCTACAGCCCATTAAAATCGCCATTTTAGCGATGGGGGGTGAGGGCGGTGGCGTTCTCGCCGATTGGATTGTTAATTTAGGCGAAGAGAATGGTTATTTCGCACAAACCACCTCCGTTCCGGGTGTTGCTCAGCGTACTGGTGCAACGATTTATTATGTTGAATTGTTCCCCGGCGCTGATAACCCAGAAACGCCTGCACCTGTTTTGGCATTGATGCCAATGCCAGGTGATGTGGATGTCGTTCTTGCCTCCGAATTAATGGAGGCGGGTCGCTCTGTTCAGCGCGGTTTTGTCACACCAGAACGCACAACGTTAATTAGCTCCACACACCGTGTTTATTCGATTGCTGAAAAGTCAGCGATGGGTGACGGCCGTGTTGATAGCCAAGCATTGATCCGCCATGCAGGCCTCGCGGCTCGCCAATTCATTCACTTTGATATGGCTCAAGCGGCCCAAGAAAGCGGTAGCGTGATCAGCGCAGTATTATTTGGTGCTTTATTTGGCTCCGGTGTTTTACCTTTTAGTCGCGTACAATTTGAAGAAACCATTGTGCGCGGCGGTGTTGGGGTAAAACCTAGCCTACGTGCTTTTGCTCTCGGAGCTGAAAAAGCCGCGCAACCCGAAGAGGCATACCAAGCTCAGTCATCTCAAACCGTTTCATCAACCCCTAAAAATAAACAAATTTCTGCGTTATTAGCGCGTATTAATAATGAATTTGCTCCCCATGTTCATTATTTAGCGACGGAAGGGGTTCGCCGGTTAATTGATTACCAAGACCCTGCTTATGCCACGTTGTATTTAGACCGCCTTAACAACCTGTTTGCGCAAGAAGGTGGTCAAGACGAGCGTTTACAACGTGCGCTTGTTCGCCACTTAGCATTATGGATGTCTTATGAAGACACCATTCGCGTGGCTGACCTCAAAATTCGTGATAGCCGATTCACCCGAGTACGTAATGAAGTCCAAGCAAAAGATAACCAATTATTGGACATCAATGAATTTATGCATCCACGTATTGAAGAGATTTGCGAAACGCTCCCCAAAAATTTAGGTAATTGGTTGATGAAGCCACATTGGTTTCACAAAGCGCTTCGCAAACTGACGCAACGAGGTCGCACAATCACTACCAGTTCGTTGTGGGGTTTTTTACAGTTATACGTGCTAGCAGCATGGAGACGAGGCAGACGCTTAACTTTACGCTACCAATTAGAAAATCAGCGAATTGAAAAGTGGTTAGCCGCGGTGGTTGATGCCGCACGGACAAACCCTGCTTTAGCGACTGAAATCACACAATGCCAGCGAGTAGTAAAAGGGTATAGCGATACTCATGCGAGAGGTTTGCGTAATTTTCAAGTTCTAATGGATATCGTGACGCAACAAGGCAGCAAATTAGCACCAATTAATTTACGTGAATTACGTGAAGCAGCCCTTGCGGATGAACACGGGAAAGAATTGCAAAAATGTCGTCAACGTTTGGCTATGGATTAAGGATAACAACATGAGTTTGCAGAAGTTTACTAAGCCCCACAAGATCCATTTCTCTGAGTGTGATCCCGCGGGGATCGTGTTCTACCCGCAATATTTCGTGAT
>NZ_JBSICD010000126.1:0-237 GCF_058246155.1 Providencia sp. UF-183
GTGCGGAACCCGTCGAAAAAGTGGATGAACGGCAGGCGCGCGTTGAGGCTGGCGGTCTGCGAGATCAGCGCGAAATCCTGCGCTTCCTGCACGCTGCCGGCGCACAGCATGGCGCAGCCGGTCTGGCGCACCGCCATCACGTCAGAGTGATCGCCGAAGATTGACAGCGCGTGCGTGGCCACGGTGCGCGCGGCGACGTGCAGCACAAACGGCGTCAGCTCGCCGGCCAGTTTGTAC
>NZ_JBSICD010000127.1:0-237 GCF_058246155.1 Providencia sp. UF-183
TTACCCGGGCGTGCTGGATTACATGGAGCGCACCCGTCAGCAGGCTTCCGAGCAGGGCTATGTCAGCACGCTGGACGGCCGCCGTCTGTATCTGCCGGACGTACGCTCCAGCAACGCCATGCGCCGCAAGGCGGCCGAGCGCGCCGCCATCAACGCCCCGATGCAGGGCACGGCGGCCGATATCATCAAGCGTGCGATGATCGAGGTCGACGCCTGGCTGCAGGGGCAGGAGAAGCC
>NZ_JBSICD010000128.1:0-235 GCF_058246155.1 Providencia sp. UF-183
ATGTGCAAACCCGGCTGGCCGAAGCCGGCCTGCCGCTGGCGCTGACGCTGCAGAGCAAACAGCTGAAATGGCCGCTGAGCGGCGAGGCGCAGTACCAGGTTAACGATTTCCGCCTGCGCTTTAACGGCAAGGCGACCGACTATGCGTTGTCGACGCGCGCCAATCTGAAAGGTCAGGATCTGCCGCCGGCGGTGCTGACGCTGGACGGCAAAGGCAACGTCGAGCAGTTCAAGCT
>NZ_JBSICD010000129.1:0-234 GCF_058246155.1 Providencia sp. UF-183
GTGTTTTTTACTTTACTTAAAAAATATAACTAGTATTAGAATAGATTTAATAAAGAAAGAATCATAATTAGGAAGCTATATTCGTGAATTATCTATTAAGTACATCAAATTATAATTTAAAAGTTAATTTCCTTAACTAGTACTTAATAAAAAAAGGAAATTTAATCCTTATTATATCACAAGATTTGCTGATGCGGAAGGAATTTTGGCTATTTTAACATTAAAAAGTAAAAG